>JBOGDX010000372.1:0-3737 GCA_050743225.1 Actinomycetes bacterium
CACCCTCCTGCTTCAGCCAGCGGGTGACCGTCCCCTCGGAGACGCTCTCGCCGAGGGCCGGCATCGTCACGGGCGTACCGCCGTCGCCGGCGGCACCCGAGCCGCCACTCGACTGCTCCGCCGGCGTGGCCTCCTGCGGCTGGGCGTCCGCCTGCTGGGCATCCGGCTGCTGGGCGTCCGGCTGCGCGCTGGCCTCCTGCTCCTCCACCTGCGCAGGCTGTTGCTGCTCCTGCGACGGCTGCTCTTGCGACGGCTGCTGCTGCTGCTCCTGCTCGGTCGGCCCTGCGTCCGCGGCGGGCTCGGCCGCCCCGTCTCCGATGACGGCGAGCTCGGCGCCGACGGCGACGGTCTCGTCCTCGGCGACCAGGATCTTCTGGAGCACGCCGGAGGCGGGCGAGGGGATCTCGGTGTCGACCTTGTCGGTGGAGACCTCGAGCAGCGGCTCGTCGGCGTTGACCTGCTCACCCTCCTGCTTCAGCCAGCGGGTGACCGTCCCCTCGGAGACGCTCTCGCCGAGGGCCGGCATCGTTACCGAGTGGGAGGCGGGGTCAGCCATGAGAACGAGTCTCCTTCTGCTCAGCGAGGGGTCAGCCGTGCGCGTGCAGCGGCTTGCCGGCCAAGGCGAGGTGGGCCTCGCCGACGGCCTCGGTCTGGGTGGGGTGAGCGTGGATCAGGGAGGCGACGTCGTCCGGGTAGGCCTCCCAGCCGTAGATCAGCTGGGCCTCGGCGATGAGCTCGCCGACGCGGCTGCCGACCATGTGGATGCCGACGACGGGCCCGTCCTTCTGGCGTACCAGCTTGACGAAGCCGGCCGTCTTGAGGATCTGGCTCTTGCCGTTGCCGGCCAGGTCGTATGTGAGGCTCTCCACACCCTCCTCGCCGTATGTCTCCTTCGCGCGGGCCTCCGTGATGCCGACCGATGCCACCTCGGGCTCGGAGTAGGTCACGCGGGGGACACCGTCGTAGTCGATCGGCGCCGGCTCGAGACCCGCGAGCCGCTCCGCGACCATGATCCCCTCACCGAAGCCCACGTGGGCCAGCTGAGGCGTCGGGACGAGGTCGCCGACAGCGGAGATTGTCGCGATGTTGGTCTGGCAGTGCTGGTCCACCTTGACGAAGCCCTGCTCCATCTCGACGCCGATCTGTTCGTACCCCAGCTCCTGAGACACGGGACCGCGCCCCACGGCGACCAGCAGCAGCTCGGCCTCGATGGTCTTGCCGTTCTCGAGCGAGACCTTGACGCCGCTCTCCGTGCGCTCGACACCGGAGAACCGGGCTCCGAGCTCGTATCCGATGCCCCGCTTGCGGAACGCCCGCTCCAGCATCTTCGACGACTGCTCGTCCTCGAGGGGCACCAGGTGCGGCAGGGCCTCGACGATGGTCACGTCGGCACCGAAGGAACGCCACACGCTGGCGAACTCGCAGCCGATCACCCCGCCACCGAGCACGACGACGGAGGACGGGACGGTGTCGAGACGGAGGGCGTGGTCGCTGCTGATGACCTGGCGGCCGTCGAGGTCCAGCCCGGGCAGGCTCTTGGGCGTCGAGCCGGTGGCGAGGACGATGTGGCGTCCTTCGTACCGTTGCCCGTCGACCTCGACGGTGGTCGGCGCCACCAGTCGCCCGATGCCTTCGACATAGGTGATCTTGCGGCTCTTCACGAGGCCTTGCAGGCCCTTGTACAGGCGGGAGACGACGCCGTCCTTGTACTCGTTGACCGCCGGCATGTCGATGCCCTCGAAGGTCGCCCGCACACCGAACTGCTCGCTCTCGCGGGACGAGTCGGCCACCTCCGCGGCGTGCAGCAGCGCCTTGGTCGGGATGCAGCCGCGGTGCAGGCAGGTCCCGCCGAGCTCGCCCTTCTCGACGAGGGCGACCCGCATTCCGAGCTGCGCCGCGCGCAGGGCGCAGGCGTACCCGCCGCTGCCCCCTCCCAACACGACGACGTCGAACACGTCGCCGGACGAGCTGCCTGATGCGTTCTCGGATGCAGTGCCGGCGCTGTCCGCCACGGCGCACTCCTCGCGGTCTTCACGGTCACAGTCGGACCTGGGCTGTGGGTTGCGTCCTCATCCTGTCACCGCCCGGGCCCCGCTGAGCAAGCGGGTGATCGGCATCGCGACGCTCCGGTCGGGACGCGGACGGAACCTCACTCCCGTGCCCTACCGTTGCCCTGGCAAACGGGACGCGCAGGTGCCCGCCGAGCGACGAGAGGAGCCGCTGGTGCCGCTGTTCCGCCGTCGCGGGCGCCCGGGGACGGTGCGCCGGTCCGACGGTGCGGACGTGGAGCACCTGACTGCGTTCGCCAGCGGCCACACGGGTGTCGAGGCGTTCGTCGAGCCGCCGACCGCGGTCTCGACGACCACTGTCGTGTTCGTGGCGAGCACCGGGGAGTGGACCCGACGCCGAGTCCGGGATGCCCGGGCGGCTCACGACCTGGCCAACCGTCTCGGCATCCCGTCCTATGACGCCGCGGTCGTGGGCTACCCGCAGCGCATGCGGGACTGGAACGCGCGTCGCGGCACCCGCCCGGACGGCGGCGCGACCTCCTGACGGCCGCTAGGGCTTCGCGGGGTTGTCGGCCTTCGGCGCCTTGGCCGCCTTGGCCGGCTTGGCTGGCTTGTTCGTCTTCGCAGCCTTGAGCGCCTTGACCTTCTTCGCCTTCTTGACCTTCTCCGTCGCGGCCGTGCCTGGTGCCGGGGCCTCGGTCGTCGCCTCGGGCTCGGTCGTCGCGACGGGCGGGGTCTTGCCGCAGTCGGAGTGGGCGGCGGCCGAGACCAGCGAACCGTGGTCGGGCATGCCCTTGGTCGTCTTCGCGACGTACGAGACGTAGGCGCCGTGGTTGCCGGCGGCGTCGCAGGCCGCCTGGAACTCCGCGGGCACGGTCGGCGCCACTGTCGGCGCAGCCAGCGGTGCGACCAGCAACGACGCCGTGTCCTCGGCGGTCTCGACCGTCTCGGCGGTGTCGGCCGTCTCGGCGGTGTCGGCGGTGTCGGCCGTGTCGTCGGCGTCGTCCCCGTCGGCGTCGTCGTCGTCGGCCGCCTCGTCCTCGCCCTGGTCGTCATCGGTCGAGCGGGCCTCGTCGTCGGCCGCGACAGCGACCGACTCCGGGGCAGCCGTCGAGTCCGCGACCTGCACGACGGTGGCAGCCGCGCCGCTGGCGCCGATCACCAGTGCGGCCACCAGCACGGCGGCCAGGCGCAGACGACGGGTCAGAGTGTCGAGGAGCAGGGCGAGCACGGTGGCCTCCGGGGCGTGGTCGAGCGCGGCCGCCATGCGGCGGGACGCACCGGTCCATCGCCCTACGTCAGCCAGCCGTTACGGCTCGTGACCAACTCATGACCAAAACCGGGCGAAACGGTGCCGTCGATGGTTCAGAGGGCGCCGCGGGCGAGCTCCTCCGCGAGCCGGACCAGTGTTCGCACGCCGTGGCCGGTGCCGCCCTTGGCCGTGTACCCGTGCGGCGTGGACTCGTTCCACGCGGGCCCGGCGATGTCCAGGTGGGCCCAGCGCTGACCCTCGGCCACGAACTCCTTGAGGAACATGCCGGCGACTAGCATCCCGCCGTACTTCTCGCCCATGTTCGCGATGTCGGCGACCGCCGAGTCCATCGACGCTCGCAGCTCGTCGGGCAGCGGCATCGGCCAGATCTGCTCGCCCGCGGACCTGGCCGCGGTCAGGATCGCCTCGCGGACCGCGTCGTCGTTGGACATGACTGCCGACGTGCGGCTGCCGAG
>JBOGDX010000373.1:0-3736 GCA_050743225.1 Actinomycetes bacterium
GGTCGCACAGGACGTGCAGGACGTGCCCTCCGCCGACGGCGACGCCGTTGACGGCGGCGATGACCGGCTTGGGGATGTCGCGGATGACCCGGTGCAGCCGCTCGATCTCGAACGTCCCCCACTCGGTCTCGCCGTAGGACCCGGTCTCCGCGCGCTCCTTCACGTCGCCGCCGGCGCAGAACGCCTTGTCCCCGGCGCCGGTCAGGATGACGGCTGCCACGCGCCGGTCGGCCCAGGCGTGCTTGAACGCGTGGATGAGCTCGTCGACGGTCCGCCCGCGGAAGGAGTTCATCCGCTCCGGGCGGTTGATGGTGATGACGGCGAACGCGTCCTCCTCCACGGCGTACGCGACGTCGGTGAAATCCTCCGGCTTGATCACCCGCAGCTCATTCGGACCGGTCGCATCAGTCGACCTGGACGACGAGGGCCTGACCCTGGCCGACGCCGATGCAGGCGGCCGCCACGCCGAGCCCGCCGCCGCGCCGGCGCAGCTCGCGGCACAGGTCGACGACCACCCGCGGGGCGGACGCACCGAGCGGGTGCCCGATCGCGATGGCGCCCCCGTTGACGTTGACCCGCTCGGGGTCGACCGCCGGGAGGCCGGCCAGCGTGGAGAGCACCATCGCCGCGAACGCCTCGTTGACCTCCCAGAGGTCGACGTCCTCAACGGGCCGGCCGATGCGCCCGAGGGCCCGGTGGATCGCCTCGACCGGCGCGATGCTGAACCGGTCCGGCTCGGTCGCCGTTGTGGCGCTGGCGAGCACGCGACCGAGCGGCGCGACTCCGAGCGCCTCCGCCGCCCCGGCATCGCCGACGAGCAGCGCGGTGGCCCCGTCGTTGATCGGCGAGGAGTTGCCGGCTGTGACGGTCCCGTCGGGCGTGAACGCCGGCTTGAGCTCGGCGAGCGACTCGACCGTGGCGTCCGGGCGCAGCGACTCGTCCCTGCGAACGCCCTCGACCTCGACCACGAACCCGTCGTGCAGCCCGCGTTCGTACGCCGCGGCGACCCGCTGATGCGACCTCGCCGCCCAGGCGTCCTGTTCCTCGCGGCCGATCCGGAGCTCGGTCGCGACTCGCTCGGCGCACGCGCCGAGCGAGTCGGTCCAGTGCGCCGGGAACTTCGGGTTGACCATGCGCCAGCCGATCTGGGTCTGCTCCAGGCGCATGGCGCGGGGGAGGGCCTCGTCCGGCTTCTGCAGCACGTAAGGAGAGCGGCTCATGCCTTCGACGCCGCCGGCGATGACGAGCCGGGCGTCGCCGACCCGGACCGCCCGGGTCGCCTGGACCAGCGCCTCGTTGCCGGAGGAGCAGAGCCGGTTGACGGACGTCCCCGGCACCGTGACGGGCAGCCCGGCGAGCAGCGCGGCCATCCGCGCGACGTTGCGGTTGTCCTCGCCGGCGCCGTTCGCGTTCCCGTAGAACACGTCCTCGATCTCGGCCGGGTCGAGCGCCGGGTGACGCTTGACCAGCTCGGCGATGGGGATCGCGGCCAGGTCGTCGGTGCGGACGTGGGACAGGCCGCCGCGGTTGCGCCCGAATGGCGTCCGCACGGCATCCAGGACGAAAACCTCACGCAGCTCAGTCATATGTTGTCATCTTGACGGTCGTAACGCCTGCATGGCAAGGTCGCTCGGTGCTCCCGACCTCGGCGGCAAAGGTCGCACTGGTGACCGGTGCGGGCCGCGGGATCGGACGAGCGGTCGCCGAGCGGCTCAGCGCCGAAGGCTTCCGCGTCGCGTTGACGGCCCGCAGCCTGGACCAGCTCGAGGAGACGGCGGCGACCTGCACCGGCGACAGCCTGGTGCTCCCCGCCGACATCACCGACCCGGGCGCTCCGGACCGTCTGTTCGACGAGGTCGAGCGCGCGTGGGGTCCGGTGGGCGTGCTCGTGGCCAACGCCGGCGCGGGTGTGTCCGCCAGGGTCGAGAAGACGTCCGACGAAGACTGGGCCCGCATGCTGGACGTCAACCTCACCGCGCCGTTCCGCTGCCTGCGCCGGGCCATCCCGTCCATGGTCGACGCCGGCCACGGTCGGATCGTCGTGATCGCCTCGATCGCCGCGCGGATCGGCGAGCCCTACGTCGCCGCCTACACCGCCAGCAAGCACGGCGTGCTCGGCCTGGTCCGGTCCGCTGCCCACGAGCTGGCGACCACCGGCGTCACGGTGAACGCGGTCTGCCCGGCCTACGTTGACACCCCGATGACCGACGCGACCGTCGAGGGCATCGTCGCCACGACGGGCCGGTCTGCCGACGAGGCCCGCACAATCCTCGAGCGGAAGCAGCCCATCGGCCGGCTCATCACGCCCGAGGAGGTCGCAGAGGCTGTCTGGTTCTGCGTGGTCAACGGCGCCGTCACCGGCCAGGGGGTGAACGTGGACGGGGGAGCGGTCCGGTCGTGACGCTGCAACGGGTGAACCCCGAGTCGCTCGCCGCGCCGAGCGGCTTCTCGCACGCGGTCGTCGGCCACGGGACGGTGGTGTTCCTCGCCGGCCAGACCGGGCTGGACCCCGACGGTCGGGTCGTCACAGGCGGCGTCGTTGCTCAGTTCGAGCAGGCCCTGGGCAACCTGCTGGCTGCGCTGCGCGCGGCGGGCGGCCACCCGCACCAGCTCGCCAGCGTCACCGTCTACATGGTCGACGTCGACGACTACCGGGCAAACGCCCGCGAGATCGGTGCGGTGTGGCGCCGGCTGGTGGGGATCGACTACCCGGCGATGGCGGGCATCGGCGTGAGCCGGCTCTGGGACGCGGACGCGGTGGTGGAGCTGCAGGGTTTCGCGGTCATCTGACCGTCGTCCCGGCCGAGCGGCGGCTGGTCACCTCACGGACCTGTGCGACGTGCCGGTGCGCGGCATCGCCCAGATGCCAGGTCAGGTCGTCGAACAGGCCCGCTGCGCGGACTCCGGGCCAGTCCGGCGGCAGCACCTCGTCGGCCAGCCCGGGGTCCAGGAAGGGCAGCCGACGCCAGGCGGTCAGCGCGCGCATGTAGTCGGCGAACGCGGCATTCTCGTCGATGCTCCTGCGACGTCGCCACCGCGCGAGCACCGGCCCGTAGCCGTCCAGGAAGTCGGCGTACAGCCCGTGCAGGGCGTCGAGGTCCCACCAGAGCCGCACCTGCTCCCTGACCTCGCCGAAGGCGAGGTAGTCGGCGCGGAACAGGTCGACGTAGGTCGCGAGGTCGTGGCGCTCGAGAACCTCCCGGGTCTCGCTGTCGAGGTGCCCCGGTGCGATCCACACACCGGCGGCCGCTGTCCCGAACCCCAGCCACGCCAGGCGCGATCGCAGCATGTGCCGCTTCGCCCGCTCAGACTCCGGGACGCTGAACACCGCCAGCAGCCAGCCGTCCTCGAGCCGGGCCCGGGGCCGCTCGAAGATCCGCCGGTCGCCCTCGTCGAGGATCGCCCGGGCCTCCGGGGAGATGGCGTACCCGGCCGCCCCGTCGACCCGCTCGGCGCGCAGGATCCCGCGGCGCTTCAGCCGGGAGATCGAGGAGCGGACCGCGGGCTCCTCGACGCCGAGCTCGCTCATGAGCCGGATCAGCGTCGCGACACTGAGCCAGCCGCCGGTCTCGCGGGCGTACAAGCCGTAGATCGTGACGATCAGAGCCCGCGGCTGGAGGCCGCGGGCCTCCACGACCTCCGCCGCGATCTCCGTCACGAGAGCACGATAGCGGCGGATTGACTGCCGTCACGAGCAAGGAATACTGAGCCCGTCTCCGACCGGGAGGGTCCCCAA
>JBOGDX010000374.1:0-3731 GCA_050743225.1 Actinomycetes bacterium
CGTCCGGAGTGAGGCTGCCGTCAGCAGTGACGGCGGGGCCGCCGACCGGTAGGCCGGTCAGTCGCCGACGGGCACCGGCTCCCGCTCCCGGTCGGGACGGCGCGGCTCCGGGATCGCTGCATGAGGCTGGACCCGAAGCGGCTTCGCAGCCCAATCGGGCAGCCACCAGTTCCACCGGCCGAACAACGAGACCAGGGCGGGCACGAGCAGTGCCCGCACGATCGTCGCGTCGAGCAGGATGCCGATCCCCAACGCCGTCGCGAACACCTTGATGTCGGTCCCCGGTGAGGAGGCGAGCGCGAGGAACGACAGGAACAGGATCATCGCGGCGCCGGTGACCAGCCGTCCTGTGCGAGCCAGTCCGGCGACGACCGCATCGTCGGTGTCGGTGCTCTTGTCGTACTCCTCGCGCATCCGCGCCAGGATGAACACCTCGTAGTCCATCGACAGGCCGAACAGGAACGCGAAGATCAGCATCGGCAGCCAGAACGCGATCGCCCCTGTCGCGGCGATGTCGAAGACCTGCTCCGACCCGTGACCCTGCTGCCAGAAGAACACGGTGGCCCCGAAGGTCGCCGCCACGGAGACCACGTTGAGCAGGATCGCCTTGATCGGCAGCAAGATGGAGCGGAATGTCCGCACCAGCAGCAGGAAGGTCACCAGGGCGATCAGGCCGAGGGAGTAGGGGAAGTTCTTGTACACCGCGTTGATGTAGTCCTGGACCGTGGCGCCGATGCCAGCGATACCCACGACCCCGGGCACGTCGGCCAACGCCTCGTCGACCCGGTCGACGACCTGCGCCTCGGTCGAGTCGACCGTCTCGTTCTCCGGGATCACCGCGACGATCGCCGAACCGTCCTTGCGCCACCCTGCGGTGTCAGGGGCGAACGCCGCGGCCACCCCGTCCACTCCGCCGGCCGCTTCGGCCGCTGCGGCGGCGTTGGCGTCCGGGTCGTCGCCCCGCACCAGCACCTCGAGCGGGGAGACCACGCCCGCGGGGACACCCCCGTCGCGCAGCGCATCGAGCGTGGCGTAGGTCGGGCCACCGCTGGCCAGCGAGTCGGTCTGCGCCTGGCCGATCTTGATGTCGAACACCGGCACGACGAGCACCGCCAGCACGGCAAGCGCGAGGCCGGCCGCGGCCCAACGCCACCGCACGACGGCTCGGGCCCACGCCGTCCAGGCGCGCGACGGCCGGCCCTCATGACGGATGCGGGGCCAGTCGACCCGCGGACCGATGCCGCCCAACAGGGCGGGGAGGAGGGTGAGGCACACCAGGGTGCTCGCGAGCGGGATCAGCATGCCGCCGAGCCCCATGCTGCGCAGCAGCGGGACAGGGATCACGAGCAGGGCGCACAGGCTGATCGCCACGGTGCCGGCGCTGGCGAGGACGGCATGCCCCGCGTACTGCATGGCAACCACCACCGCGTCGTGGTTGTCGCGCCCGTGCGCGCGCTCCTCCCGCCACCGGTTGACCACGAGCAGCGAGTAGTCGACCGCGACACCAAGGCCGACGAGGGCGATCAGGAACTGCACCACGAAGCTGATGTCGGTGACGTAGGTGCCGAGCAGCACGATGGTGAACGTCGTGAGGATCGACACCGCGGCGATCACCAAGGGCACTAGGGCGAGGAACGACGCGAACAGGAACACGAGCACTGCGAGAGCGCCGAGACCGCCCAGCAGGGTCTCGGCGAGCAGGCTGGGCGCCTCAGGGTCGTCGCCGCCCTGCGCGAGCAGGTTGTAGCCGGTGATGCCCCACTCGAATCCGCTCTCGGCGGAGGCCCCCTCGAGGATGGGACGCATCGCGACGTCCGGCCCCACGTCGGTGAAGCTCTCGAACGGCTCGGGGTAGACCAGGGCGTACGTGGTGCGGCCGTCGTCGGTCAGGAACACCGGGTCATTCGTGTCGGCGTAGCTCACGATGCGGGTGCCGGGCAGCGCCCGCTGCACGTCCTCGAGGACGGGGGTGATGCGGTCCATCTCGTTCTCGACCGTGGTGCCCTCGGGGACCGTGACGACCGCGATTGTCGGCTGGTTCGACCCGCCGTTGTCGTAGGTCTCGAGGATCTCCGTCTCGGTCTCGTATCCCGGCTGACCGGGCAGCGAGAAGTCGAGCGTTAGCCGCTCGGCTGCTCGACTGGCGGACAGCCCGCCGACGACGAGCACCACCAGCCAGAACAGCATCACCAGCTTGCGGTGGCGCAGGACGAACTCGGTGAGACGGACCATCGGGGGCTCCTTGTGACGCGGCGTGATGCGGTGACGCTAGGGCAGACCACCGACAGCCGTCATTCTCATTGCTGGCAGTTCAGGGAATGTTCAGGGACAACCCTGACCCCGTTGGTCAACGCAGCCGCAGCCAGGCGGCCGTGTCGGGCGGCAGCTCGTCACGGTCGAGCCGGGCGCTGGCCAGCACCAGCCGGTCGTGGGCGGGAAGCGGTACGGCGGCCGGCCCGAGGTTGACGGCACACACCAGCTCGCCGCCGTCGCTGGTGCGGCGGCGGAACGCCAGCGACCCGGCCGGGGCGTCGAGCCACGCGAGGTCGTCGCCGAGCAGCTGGTCCCGCCGGTACCGCAGCGCCGAGCGGTAGAGCTCCAGCGTCGATCCCGCGGCGCCCTCCTGGGCCCGCACGGACCGCTGCGCCCAGTCCTCCGGCTGGGGGAGCCACGGCCGGCCGGGGCCGAAGCCGAGGCTCGGCCCCTCCGTGGACCACGGGATGGGCACCCGGCAGCCGTCCCGGCCCCGCACCGTCCGACCGGAGCGCAGCCACGTCGGGTCCTGCAGCATCTCCTCCGGCAGGTCCTCGACCTCCTCGAGGCCGAGCTCCTCGCCCTGGTAGACGTAGGCACCGCCCGGCAGCGCGAGCATCAGCAGAGCGGCCGCCCGGGCCCGCCGGAGCCCGACCGACCCGCCGCCGTAGCGGGTCACCTCGCGGGTGACGTCGTGGTTCGACAGGACCCAGGTCGTCGGCGCGCCGACCGCCGAGTCGGCCGCTCGGCAGGTGTCGATGACCGACCGCAGGTCCTGCGCGTCCCACGCGCACCTGAGGAAGTCGAAGTTGAAGGCGCTGTGCAGCTCGCCCGGTCGGACGTAACGGGCTCGCCGGCGGGCCGTGGCCACCCAGGCCTCGCCGACGAGCATCCGGTCGCCGTCGTACCCGTCGGTCAGCTCCCGCCAGCCGCGGTAGACGTCGTGCACCTCGTCGCGGTCCCAGAACGGGTGGTCGATCCGCGTGGTCGGCTCGAGGATGTCCTCGGCGTCCTCACCGACGTCGGGCATGCCCGGGTCCTTCGCCAACCCGTGTGCCACATCGATCCGGAAGCCGTCGACGCCCAGGTCGAGCCAGAACCGCAGGATGTCGTGGAACTCCGCCACGACCTCGGGGTTGGTCCAGTCCAGGTCCGGCTGCTCCGGGGCGAACAGGTGCAGGTACCACTCACCGTCCGGCACCTGCTTCCAGGCCGGACCGCCGAACACCGAGAGCCAGTCGTTGGGCGGCTGGGCACCGGCCGCGCGGCCGCGTCGGAACAGGTACCGGCCGCGGGCCGCCGACCCCGGTCCGGAGGCCAGCGCCTCCCGGAACCACCGGTGCTGGTCGGAGGTGTGGTTGGGCACCAGGTCCACGATCAGCCGCAGGCCGTGCTCGTGCGCCTCTTTCACCAGCTGCTCGGCGTCGGCCATCGAGCCGAACATCGGGTCGATGTCGCGGTAGCCCGCGACGTCGTAC
>JBOGDX010000375.1:0-3717 GCA_050743225.1 Actinomycetes bacterium
GCTTCGACGTCACCCGTCATCAATGGAGCCTGCTCGCCAACGGTGACCTCGGCTGGGTCCAGGTCACCAACTTCCTGCTCACCGGCCTGATGCTGGTCGCCTGCGCCGTCGGACTGCGCCGAGCGCTGGCCTCCGGCCCGGGGAGCACCTGGGCGCCGCGCCTGGTCGCGGCGTACGGCCTTAGCCTGGTCGCTGCCGGCGTGTTCCGTGCTGACCCTGCCCTGGGCTTTCCTGTCGGCGCCCCCGACACGCCGGCAGAGGTTTCGTGGCACGGCATGCTGCACTTCGCAGCGGGAGCGGTCGGCTTCACCTGTGTGGCGGTCGCCTGCTTCGTCACCGCCCGGAGGTACGCCGCGGAGGGTCGACGTGGCTACGGCCGTTTCTCTCGGGTCACCGGCATCGCGTTCCTGGCAGGCTTCGCGATGGTCGCCTCCGGCGGCGGGAGCTCGGTCGCCACCCTGGGCTTCACCGCCACCGTGATCCTCGTGTGGGCGTGGCTGAGCGCCGTTGCCCGTGACCGCTACCGGACGATCGGTACGACGCCAGAGACCGTCCGGCCCTGACATCTCACCCCAACCTCGACCTGTCACGAGAAGGAGAAGACCATGCGCTACATCGTTCTGCTCAAGGGGACCCAGCCCGCCGGCCCGCCGCCCGGCGCCCTGATGGACGGCATCATGAAGCTCGGGGCCGAGGCCACTGCCGCGGGGGCGTTGCTCGACAACGCGGGGTTGGCGCCCAGTGCGGCCGGGGCTCGGGTCAGGTCACGCGGGGCACGCTCAGCGTGATGGACGGCCCGTTCACCGAGGCGAAGGAGTTCATCAGCTAATCGCTCTACGAGGTGGCGTCGAAGGAGGAGGCGGTCGAGTGGACCTCCCGTTTCGTCCGGCTGCACCAGGAACTCTGGCCCGGTTGGGAAGGCGAGGCGGACGTGCTCAAGGTGTTCGGCCCGGAGGACTTCGCGCCCCCGGCCTGACCGGTCGCCCCGGAGCCCGGCTGCCACCCGATGGTGGCGGTCGGGCGGCGGCGTGCTCGATAGGCTGCGGGAATGCCCGGCGCCGCTCCACCGAGCGCGCCCGCCGGCGATGCGGCCCGTAGCTCCCGCCGGGCGGTCGAGGCCGTGTGGCGCATCGAGTCCGGCCGGCTGATCGCCGCCCTCGCACGAGTGACCCGCGACGTGGGCCTGGCGGAGGAGCTGGCGCAGGACGCGCTCGTGGCCGCGCTCGAGCAGTGGCCACGCACCGGCGTGCCGCCCAACCCGGCCGGCTGGCTGATGGCGACCGCCAAGAACCGCGCGATCGACGCCCACCGCAGACGGGCCACGCTTCAGCGCAAGGTCGACCTGCTCGAGCGGGAGGCCGATCTGGCCCAAGAGGTCATGGAGGCCGAGGTCGACGAGGCACTCGACGACCACATCGGCGACGACCTGCTGCGGCTCGTGTTCACCGCCTGCCACCCGGCGCTGTCGTTGGAGTCGAGGGTCGCCCTCACGCTGCGCTGCCTGGGCGGGCTGTCCACCCACGAGATCGCCCGCGCGTTCCTGGTGCCCGAGGCCACAGCCGCGCAGCGCATCGTGCGTGCCAAGCGCACACTGACCGAGCAGCGAGTGGTCTTCGAGCTGCCCGACCCCGAGCAGATGTCCCAGCGGCTGGCGGCGGTGCTCGAGGTGGTCTACCTCGTGTTCAACGAGGGCTACGCGGCCACCGTCGGCGACGACTGGACGCGGCCGGCTCTGTGCGAGGAGGCCCTGCGGCTCGGGCGCATCCTGGCCGCGCTCGCGCCGGCCGAGCCCGAAGTCCACGGACTGCTCGCGCTGATGGAGATCCAGGCCTCCCGGTTGCCGGCTCGCACCGACGCCGACGGCATCCCCGTGCTGCTCGCCGACCAGGACCGGCGGCGCTGGGACCGGCTGCTGGTCCGGCGCGGGCTGGCCTCGCTGGCCAGCGCCCAGTCATGCGACGCCCCGATCGGGCCGTACACCCTGCAGGCCGGCATCGCCGCCTGCCATGCCCGCGCGGCGACGGCCGAGGACACCGACTGGGCGGAGATCGCGTCGCTGTACGGCGTCCTGAGCAAGCTGTGGCCGACCCCGGTGGTGGAGCTGAACCGCGCCGTCGCCGTGAGCATGGCCGCCGACCCGGCGGCGGGACTGGCCATCGTGGACCGGTTGTCGGACGAGGGGACGCTGAAGGACTACCCGCAGCTCGCGGCCGTGCGAGGGGACCTGCTGGCCCGGCTCGGTCGAGTTGCTGAGGCGCGCGCCGAGTTCGATCGGGCTGCATCGCTCACCGGCAACGCTCGGGAGCGAGCGATGTTCCTGAGCCGGGCGGCGGAGCTCGGGTCCCGATGACGACGGTGGCGTCCAGCTCGTCGGAACTGGCCGACCGCGTGATCAGCCCGTTGCCGGCCACGGCCTCGATTGTCTGCGCCGCCTGCCCCTCACTCGTCTCGACCAGCAGGTGGCCGTCCGGTGCCAACCATTGTGGAGCCGTGGCGGCCACACGCCGCAGCACCCCGAGGCCGTCCGGGCCACCGTCGAGCGCCACCCGCGGCTCGTGCAGGCGGGCCTCCGGGGGCAGCAGCCCGATCGCCTCGCTGGGCACGTAAGGGGCGTTGACCACGAGCACGTCCACCCGGCCGCGCAACGTGGCGGGCAGCGGCTCGTAGAGGTCACCCTCGTACACCTGCCCACCGACGGCGGCGACGTTGCGTCGGGCGCACCGCACCGCGGCCGGGTCGATGTCGGCGGCGTGCAGCTCGACCCGGTCGGTGGCGGCACCGGCCGCGACCACGGCGACGCCCACCGCACCCGAGCCGCAGCACAGGTCGACGACGACAGCCCGCCCCCGAGCCAGCGCGGTGGCCTCGCGGACGAGGAGCTCGGTGCGGCGGCGGGGGACGAACACTCCGGGGTCCACGGCCATCCGCAGGCCGCAGAACTCCGCCCACCCCAGGACGTGTTCGAGGGGCACGCCCGCGGTCCGCCGGTCCACCATCGCAGCGAGGTCGGCCGGCGTCCGTGCCGCGGCGATGAACAGCTGTGCCTCGTCCTCGGCGAGGACGCAACCGGCGTCACGCAGCCTGCTGACGATGCCCGGTCGAGGGCACGGTGACGGCGACGCCGACATGACGCCGCTACTGCCCTTCGGATGACAGCAGCGCCGCGAAACGACCGAGGCCGATGTTCCCGCCACTCACGATCACGCCCACCCGCTGTCCCTGCAGGTCTGCGGCCAGGCTGCGGACGGCGGCGAAGCCCAGGCACCCGGTGGGCTCGACGACGATCTTCATGCGGGCGGCGAACAGCCGCATCGCCGCGACCAGGTCGGCGTCCGTCGCGGTGAAGATGTCGTCCACGTCGCGGCGGATGATCCCGAAGGTGTAGGCGCCCAGGTGCTGGGTCTGCGCACCGTCGGCGATGGTCTGCGGGGTGTCGATGTGCACGATCGACCCCTGGCGCAAAGAGAGCTGGCCGTCGTTCCCTGCCTCGGGCTCGACGCCGTACAGCCGGCAGCCAGGGGACCGCGCCCGGGTCGACAGGGCCGACCCCGACAGCAGACCGCCGCCACCGAGGGGCACGAACAGAGAGTCCAGGTCACCGACCTCGTCGAACAGTTCTTTGGCGGCGGTGCCCTGGCCGGCGATGACGTCGGGGTGGTCGTAGGGCGGGACCAGGGTGAAGCCGTGTCGCTCGGCCAGGGCCCGCCCGATCTCCTC
>JBOGDX010000376.1:0-3717 GCA_050743225.1 Actinomycetes bacterium
TGGACGACATCAGCGCCCGCCTCCTTCCGGAACTTCGCTCTCGGTGGCGACCGCGGAGGCCGAGCGGCCCTTCGCGGGTCCGGCCAGGAACTCGTCGAGGGCGCCGCGGGTGAAGACCACGTCGTCCGAGACGAGGACGTCGTAGGTGTTCAGCTGGTCCGGGACGAGAAGGTGGACCTGGACGGCGTTGCGCAGGCTCTTCCAGGTCAGCTCGTCCTTGCGCTGCACCACCACGAGCACGTGACGCCGTTCTGAGAGGCCGGACAGCGCCGTGACGGCGGTCCGGGTCGACGGTGCGTCGCCGTCCAGCAGGCTCGAGACCACGTGGATGCGGCCGTTGCGTGCCCTGTCGGACAGCGCGCCACGCAGCGCGGCGGCCTTCATCTTCTTGGGCGTGCGCTGGGCGTACGAGCGCGGCGTCGGGCCGTGCACGACACCACCGCCGGCGAACTGCGGGGATCGGGTCGAGCCCTGACGGGCGCGGCCGGTGCCCTTCTGGCGGTACGGCTTGCGGCCACCGCCGCGGACCTCTCCGCGCCCCTTCGTGCTGTGGGTGCCCTGGCGAGCGGCGGCGAGCTGGGCGACGACCACCTGGTGGATCAGCGGCACGTTGACCTGCACGTCGAAGATCTCCGCGGGCAGGGTGACGGTCCCGGTCGACTTGCCCTGCGCGTCCCGGACCTCGACCTCACGGTTGATGGACTCGGTCGTGACGGTCACTGGTCGGCCCCCTTCCCGGCGAGCGTTCCTTTGGCGGCGGTGCGGACGAGCACGAGGCTGCCCTTCGGACCGGGCAGGGCGCCCTTGATGAGCAGCAGGCCCTGCTCGGCGTCGACCGCGTGGACCGTCAGGCCCTGGGTCGTGGTGCGGACGCCGCCCATGCGACCGGCCATCCGCATGCCCTTGAAGACCCGGCCCGGTGTCGCGCAGCCACCGATGGAACCCGGCGAGCGGTGCTTGCGCTGGGTGCCGTGTCCTGCGCCCAGGCCGGCGAATCCGTGACGCTTCATGACACCGGCGGTGCCCTTGCCCTTGCTCGTGGCAGTGACGTCGATGCGCTGCCCGGCCTCGAACAGGTCGGCGGTCAGCTCCTGGCCGAGCGTGTACTCGGTGGCGTCGTCGGTGCGCAGCTCGACCGTCACCCGGCGGGGAGTGACCCCCGCCTTGGCGAAGTGGCCGCTCTCCGGCTTGTTCACCCGACGCGGGTCGACGGCGCCGAACCCGATCTGGACGGCGGAGTACCCGTCCACGTCCACCGAGCGAACCTGCGTGACGACGCAGGGCCCGGCCTGGACGACGGTCACCGGCACTATCCGGTTGTTCTCGTCGAAGACCTGGGTCATGCCGAGCTTCTCGCCCAGCAGTCCCTTCATCTGCTTACCCATGACTGGCGCGTCCCTCCCGCCGGCTCTAGAGCTTGATCTCGATGTCGACACCGGCCGGCAGGTCCAGACGCATCAGCGAGTCGACGGTCTTGGGCGTCGGGTCGATGATGTCGATCAGCCGCTTGTGCGTACGCATCTCGAAGTGCTCGCGCGAGTCCTTGTACTTGTGCGGGGAACGGATCACGCAGTACACGTTCTTCTCGGTCGGCAGCGGCACCGGGCCCGCGACCTGCGCACCGGTCCGGGTCACCGTGTCGACGATCTTGCGCGCCGACGAGTCGATGACCTCGTGGTCGTAGGCCTTGAGCCTGATGCGGATCTTCTGTCCCGCCATGGCTTCGCTTCGTTCCTTCTCGTTCGTACCGCTGCGGCGGACCGTTCGGGTGCTCCTGCGCGGCGCAGGTGACCCGGGCGGCCCCGTGTGGTCAGGCCCCTCGTCCGACCCCCGAGGTCGGGCGTGTCGCGCTCCCTCGGGAACCGCGGCTGGTCGGGGGGCTGGATGCGACCCAGGAATGGTGCTCCCGGGCGCGCGGCGGGGACGGCCAGACCTCCAGGACCCTTGCGGGAATCCCACGCCCGGCCGTCCCGCCGAGCAACTCGCCCCAGTATGCCGCAGGTGCTGCGGCGGAGGCGAATCCGCTGCTGCTGCTTACTTGACGATCTTGGTGACCCGGCCGGCCCCGACGGTGCGGCCGCCCTCGCGGATGGCGAAGCGCAGGCCCTCCTCCATCGCGATCGGCTGGATCAGGTCGACCTTCATCTCGGTGTTGTCGCCCGGCATGACCATCTCGGTGCCCTCCGGGAGGGTCACCACGCCGGTGACGTCGGTCGTCCGGAAGTAGAACTGCGGACGGTAGTTGTTGAAGAAGGGCGTGTGCCGGCCACCCTCGTCCTTGGACAGGATGTAGACGTTCGCCTCGAACTCGGTGTGCGGCGTGGTGGTGCCCGGCTTGATCACGACCATGCCGCGCTCGACGTCCTCGCGCTTGGTGCCGCGCAGGAGCAGCCCCACGTTCTCGCCGGCCTGGCCCTCGTCGAGCAGCTTGCGGAACATCTCGACGCCGGTGACGGTGGTGGTCTGCTTCTCCTCGCGGATGCCCACGATGTCGACGGTCTCGTTGACCTTGACCACGCCGCGCTCGATGCGTCCGGTCACCACGGTGCCCCGACCGGTGATCGTGAAGACGTCCTCGATCGGCATGAGGAACGGCTTGTCGACCTCGCGCTCGGGCTGCGGGATCGCGGTGTCGACCGCGTTCATCAGCTCCATGAGCTTCTCGACCCAGTCGGCGTCGCCCTCGAGGGCCTTCAGCGCCGAGACACGCACGACCGGCAGGTCGTCGCCCGGGAACTCGTACTCCGAGAGCAGCTCGCGGACCTCGAGCTCGACCAGCTCGAGGATCTCCTCGTCGTCGACCATGTCGGCCTTGTTCAACGCCACGACGATGTAGGGGACGCCGACCTGGCGGGCCAGGAGGACGTGCTCCTTGGTCTGCGGCATCGGGCCGTCGGTGGCGGCGACCACGAGGATCGCGCCGTCCATCTGCGCGGCGCCGGTGATCATGTTCTTGATGTAGTCGGCGTGACCGGGGCAGTCGACGTGCGCGTAGTGGCGAGCCTCGGTCACGTACTCGACGTGGGCGATCGAGATAGTGATCCCGCGCGCCTTCTCCTCGGGGGCCTTGTCGATCGCGTCGAACGCCCACGCGTCGTTGAGGTCGGGGAACTTGTCGTGCAGCACCTTGGTGATGGCCGCGGTCAGCGTCGTCTTGCCGTGGTCGATGTGACCGATGGTGCCGATGTTGACGTGCGGCTTAGTCCGCTCGAACTTCGCCTTCGCCACTGGGGTCCTCCTAGGACTTTGGACTGGACTTGAGTCTTACACGCCGTACGACGTGCGGGTTGGTCGCCTGCGACAGGTAGGCCGGGGCCTACTCGCCCCTGGCCTTCTTGATGATCTCTTCCGCCACGTTGCGAGGAACCTCGGCGTAGGAGTCGAACTGCATGCTGTAGCTGGCCCTGCCCTGGGTCTTGCTCCGGAGGTCTCCGACGTAGCCGAACATCTCCGACAGGGGGACCAGGGCGGTGACCACGCGGGCACCGCCCCTCTCGTCCATGGCCTGGATCTGGCCACGGCGGGAGTTGAGGTCTCCGATCACCTCGCCCATGTAGTCCTCGGGCGTGGTGACCTCGACGGCCATCATGGGCTCGAGGAGCACCGGGTCGGCCTTGCGCGCCGCCTCCTTGAACGCCATCGAGCCGGCGATCTTGAAGGCGAGCTCGGACGAGTCGACCTCGTGGTAGGCCCCGTCGAGCAGGGTCACCTTGACGT
>JBOGDX010000377.1:0-3710 GCA_050743225.1 Actinomycetes bacterium
GACGCCTGACACGGCACGCAGGAGGGTCGTCTTGCCCGCCCCGTTGCTGCCCAGGACGGCCACGACACCGCCCTGCGGCACCTCTGACGGGACCCCCTGATGTGGTCCAGCCGCTATGAGAGTGCTGGTTGGGTCTGGCTGGTCCAGCTGGCCG
Organism: Actinomycetes bacterium; assembly: GCA_050743225.1. Lineage (GTDB taxonomy): Bacteria > Actinomycetota > Actinomycetes > JACCUZ01 > JACCUZ01 > JBOGDX01. Next base: position 155 of record JBOGDX010000377.1, read on the forward strand.
CGTACTCCGCCGGTGTCAGGTCGCCGAGGGAGGAGTGCGGTCGGTAGGTGTTGTACTCGATGCGCCAGGTTTCGACAACGACCTGGGCCTCGAGCAGGGTGGCGAACTCCTCGATGTTGAACAGCTCGTCGCGGGCGCGGCTGTTGAACGACTCGATGAACGGGTTCTCCCACGGCGAGCCGGGCTCGATGAAGGCGGTGCGGGCGCCGGCCAGGCGGCAGTAGTCGCGCAGCGCCCAGGCGATCATCTCCGGACCGTTGTCCATCCGCAGGTGCTGGGGTGCGCCGCGGACGGCGACCAGGTCGATGAGCACGTCGACGACCTGGTCGGAGGTGCAGGTCCGCCCGACCCGCATCGCCAGCGCTTCACGGGTGTGCTCGTCCACCACGTGCAGCGACTTGAGCCGGCGCCCGTCGGTGGTCTCGTCGAACTGGAAGTCCAAGGCCCACACCTGGTTGGGCCGTTCGGCCCGCAGCCGCTCGGTCGAGTCCGGGCTGACCCGGCGGCGTTTGCGGGTCCGGACCGGGCGGCGCAGCCCTTCCTCGCGCCACAACCGTTGCACCCGCTTGTGGTTCACGCCCTGCCAGCCCTTGGTGGTGTCCCGGCGCAGCAGCCGGTAGGCCATCCGCCACCCCCAGCGGGGATGCCTGCCGGCGATCCGCCGCAGCTCGGCCCGCAGCCGGGTCTCCTCATCGGGCCGGCGCTGCCGGGGCAGCCGGTGGGTGGACCGGTGCTGGCCGACCGTGGCGCACGCTCGCCGCTGGGACACCCCGAACCGCCGCTGCAGGTGCGTCACCGCGCGGCGACGACGGTCCGGGGTCAGAAGTTTCCCTCGGCCAGCTCCTTGAGCATGTCGATGTCCAGCGCCTGGTTCGCGACCAGCTTCTTCAAACGGGCGTTCTCAACCTCAAGCTCCTTCAGGCGCTTGGCCTCGCCGGCCTTCATCCCGCCGTACTGAGCTCGCCACCGGTTCCAGGTGGCCTCCGAAATCTCCAACGTGCGCAACACCGTCGTCAGGTCGCTGCCCTCGTTGAGCAGACGTTCGCCCTCACGCAGCTTGCGCACCACCTGCTCGGGGGTGTGCCGATGACGCTTCATCGTGATCGTCCTCCTCGCCCACAGTCTGGGCTCTAGGACTCTCACAACGGGTGGACCACTCCGAGGGGGTCACGCCACTCGACGGGTCAGAACCGAACACCCACCAAGAGAGACCTCGACGTGAACGACATCCGTGACACCTTCCGCCATCAGGGGCTGGTCCGACCGCGAGAGGGCCGCGTCCTGGCCGGCGTCTGCGCCGGGCTGGGCCGCCGCTTCGGCATCGACCCCTGGCCGGCCCGCCTGCTGTTCGTCCTGCTGCTCCTGGTGATCCCAGGCAGCCAGCTCCTGATCTACCCGGTGCTGTGGATCCTGATGCCGAAGGAGATCGGGGCCGCGGGCGCAATGCCGGCCACCCCTGCGCCGACCGTCTCCTGAGAAGCGTGCCCGCCCGCACCGCGGTGGGAGCCTCCGCATCCAGCCGGATGACGGATGGACAGGCGCCGGTGCGGGCGGGCCACCACGGAGTCCCTCCAGCGGTCACCTGTCCGTGATCGCGTTGTCACCCACCGAAGTCCCCGTTTCCGCGACGGCCCGACTGTGGTCCGATGACCAGAAGGCCGGAAGGCGGGGGGAACGGAGGGATCTCGTGAAGAAGGTCATCGTGGTTGCGGCAGCGGCCCTCGCGCTCCTGGGGACGCACCTGACCGGCACCGCCTCCGCCGAGACACCGTTGTGCGGGCCACCGGGCGGGCAGGTCCCGGCCACCATCGTCGGGGCGGGCACGATCCTCGGGACCTCCGGCGACGACGTCATCCTGGGCAGCAGCGGCGCCGACAGCATTTTGGGTCGCGGGGGTCACGACATCATCTGTGGCGAGGGCGGCAACGACTGGGCCAACGGCGGCTCGGGACGTGACGTGCTCATCGGCGACCCGATCGACCTGCCACCGTTCGCACCCACGAACGGGAACAACGACGACACGCTGATCGGCGGCGAGGGAGCTGACGAGCTCGCCGGCCTCGGCGGGGACGACACCCTGACCGGGAACGGGAACAACGACACGCTGATCGGGTTCGGCGGGAACGACACCATCGCGGGCGGCTCAGGGCACGACACCGCGTTTGGCGGCCCGCTCGACGACAGCATCAACGGCAACGACGGGTCCGACACCTTGTTCGGCAACTTCGGCAGCGACACGATCCGTGGCGGTGCCGGCAGCGACTTCATCGACGGCGACAACCCCTTCCCACCTCCGGACCCGCTGCCGTTCCCCCCCGGCACCAACAACGACACCTGCCACGGAGGGCCGGGCACGAACACGGTGCTGAACTGCGAGGTACTCCTGTAGGCGCATCCAGCTGGCTCGCGGCCGGTGTGCTCGTGCTTGCCTCCTGCACCGCCGGCGATCGCGCGCCGCCCTCGCAGGACCAGGCGCGATCCTCGTTGCCGGAGACCGGTGCATCGTCGGGTCTGATCGCGTTCGTGTCGGACCGCTCCGGCGAGCTGGCGTTGCACGTCATGAATGCCGACGGCAGCGACGTTCGGGTCGTGACCCGCGACCAGCCGGACGTCTCGCACCCAGCGTGGTCCCGGGACGGACGCCTGCTCGCCTTCGGCGCGGGCGACGCCGCCGAGGACCTCTACGTCGTGGCACCCGACAGCAGCGGGCTCCAGCGGCTGACATCCGGTCCTGCGCGGGACATCTACCCGACCTGGTCTCCCGATGGCGGGCGCATCGCGTTCGCGTCCGACCGGAGCGGGTCCTGGGACGTGCACGTCGTCGACGTGCGCAGCGGCGACGTGACCAGGCTGACGACGTCACCGGCCCGGGACGAGAAGCCGGCCTGGTCACCGGACGGCAGGTCCATCGCGTTCTTCACCGACCGGGACGGCGTCCCGAGCCTGTATGGGGTGGACCCGGACACCGGCGAGGAACGCCCGCTCACCGAACCTGCGACGTACGGCCTCAACCCTTCATGGGCGCCCGACGGCCAGACCATTGCGTACAACTCGGTGACGTTCGGGGGCTTCGACATTCTCGTGATGACCGCCGCGGGCACCGCCCGCGCACCAGTGGTCGAGGGCGGCGCCTCGCAGGAGCGGCCGAGCTGGTCGCCGGACGGCCGCCGACTGGCCTTCTACGCCGACGACGGCGGGGACTGGGACGTCTACACCGTCGCCCGGGACGGATCCGGGACGCAACGGCTGACACGACGACCGGGGTTCGACGGACAGCCCGCCTGGCAGCCAGCGGGTTAGACCTCGTCGTCGGTTGACGGGGTGAGGGTGGTTAGGTCGGCGAGTCCGTCTCGCCGGGTATTTCGGCGGGGGGTGCGGTCAGGGTCGACCCAGGGCGGGGGGATGGTCCAGATCACCCCGTCGCGCAGCTCGACGTGCCAGCCGTGGTGGTGCACCACGCGGTGATGGTGGTCGCAGAGCAGGCAGCAGTTGGCCACCGAGGTCTCCCCGCCGTCCTCCCAGGGGATCCGGTGATGGGCCTGGCACCATTCCGGGG
>JBOGDX010000378.1:0-3707 GCA_050743225.1 Actinomycetes bacterium
CCTCCGGCCTGACGCTGATCTTCGGCGTCATGAACATCATCAACGTGGCGCAGGGCGCCTTCCTCATCATGGTGGCGATGTTCACCTGGTGGTTCTGGCGCGAGACCGGCGTCGACCCGATCCTCGCCTCCGTGGTGACGACGCCGCTGATGTTCGGCTTCGGCTGGGTGCTGTACCGCACGGTGATGGTGCGTATCCGCGGCTGGTCCCCGGCAATGTCGGTGCTCCTGACGTTCGGGCTGGCGCTGGCCATCGAGGGCGTCCTCAACATCACGGCCGGCAACAAGTTCAAGTCGGCTAGCCCCGGCTACTTCGAGGAGTCCTTCCGGATCGGATCGATCTCGTTGCCCAAGCCCCAGGTCTACGGCTTCCTCGCCGCGACGGTTGTGCTCGCGATCCTCTACGTCGTCCTGACCCGTACGTGGACCGGCCGGGCGATCCGCGCATCGTCACAGAACCCGTCCGGCGCCGCTCTCGTGGGGGTCGGCGCGACGTCAACGGCAGCACTCGCATTCGCGCTGGGCTCGTCGACGGCCGGTGTCGGCGGGTCGATCCTGTCGGTGCTCTACCCGTTCTTCCCGGCCTCGCACTACGACTGGATCTCGCGCCTGCTCGGCATCATCGTGCTCGGCGGCATGGGTTCTCTGCCGGGCGCGCTGGTCGGCGCCCTCGTCCTCGGCCTCGCCGAGACGCTGACCGCGACGTACGGGTCGCTGCGCTGGGCAACCCTCGTCTTCTACATCGTGATCCTGGCGGTCCTGCTCTTCCGACCGCAGGGGATCTACGGGACCCGGTTGCGCGAGGACGTCGCCGCATGACGGGACTCCTGCGCAGGATCCCACGCAGTCACGGCGTGGCCCTGCTGGCCTTCCTGGTGCTCGCGCTCTACCCGGCGTTCCGGCCGTACGACACCTACTACCAGACCGTCCTGGCCATCACGTTCCTGCTCGGCGTGCAGGCCGTGAGCTGGAACATCATCTCGGGGTACGCCGGCTATGTCTCGCTCGGCCACTCGGCGTTCCTCGGGATCGGCTCGTACACGGCAGCGATCGTTGCCGAGCGCGCTGGCATGAACCCGCTCTTCATGGCGCCTCTCGGTGGCGTCGTGTCGGTCATCATGGCGACACTGGTCGGCCTCGTGGTGCTGCGCACCGGCGGGCACGCGTTCGTCATCATCACGATCGCCCTGCTGTTGTCGGCACAGATCGTGGCGGTCAACTGGCGCAGCCTCACGAACGGCTCCGACGGCATCACGCTCGACCTGCCGCCGTGGTCGCGGGACATCCAGAACCTGCCCTTCTATTACATGTTCCTCGGGCTGTTCCTGCTGACCGTGCTCTTCAGCGCCTTCATCCGGCGCACCAAGTTCGGCACCGGGCTCATCGCCATCCGCGAGGACGAGGGCAAGGCTGCGGCGATCGGCGTCAACACCACGCGTTACAAGGTTGCGGCCTTCGCCGCGTCGACGTTCTTCATCGGCGTCGCCGGCGGCGTCTACGCCTACTTCCTGACCTTCCTCAACCCCGTGGGGGCGTTCACGATCCTGGGCAGCGTGACGATCGTGCTCTCCGCGCTCGCGGGCGGGCGCGGCACGCTGTACGGCCCGGTCGCCGGCGCGTTCATCGTCGGCATCGGGTCGGAGATGGCCACGGTGTACGGCGGGAGCAGCTCGCGTGTGCTCGTCTTCGGGGTTGCCCTGGTGTTGATCGTGCTGTTCCTCCCGGCCGGTCTGTTGCCGACCGTGGAAGCCGCCTGGCGCCGGCGGCGGCCGGTCGAGACGGAGTACCAGGACCAAGCCGGAGCCCTCGGCGCGGGGACGCTGCAGGCGCGTGATCGGGCTCTGGCGACGGCTGTCGTTGCTGACTCGGTGGGGGCCGCCGGCTCCGCTCCGGCTTCCCGCCCGATGCTCGAGGTGACCGGCGCGTCGAAGTCCTTCGGCGGCATCAAGGCGGTCGACGGCGCCGACCTCGTCGTGCAGCCGGGCACGATCACGGCGCTGATCGGGCCGAACGGGTCGGGCAAGACGACACTGTTCAACCTGGTCACCGGCGCGATGAAGGCCGACTCGGGCGAGGTGCGGCTCGACGGCACGCGTATCGACACGATGCGGCCGTGGAAGCGCGGCCACCTCGGCCTGGCGCGCACCTTCCAGACGACGCGGCTGTTCAAGAGCATGACGGTGCTGGAGAACATGGTGGCGCCGCTGCCCGACGCGCGGTTGGCGACGATGCTCAAGGCGTCGGTGGCCGGGCACGAGGCGGAAAGGGCGCGCGAGCTGCTCGAGTTCGTCGGGATGTCACGCTTCGTCTCCCAGCCCGCTGGGTCCCTGTCGTACGGCCAGCAGAAACTCGTCGAGCTGGCCCAGGTGCTGATGCTCGAGCCGCGGCTGGTGCTGCTGGACGAGCCCGCGGGGGGCGTGAACCCGTCGCTCGTCGGCCGGATCGTGGAGATCGTGCGTGACCTCAACCGGCAGGGCGTGACGTTCCTGGTGGTGGAGCACAACATCCCGATGGTGCTGGAGCTGTGCGACCCGGTGGCGGTGTTCTCCCGTGGCAGGGCGGTCGCACAGGGACCGCCGGCGACGATCCGCGAGGACCCGGTCGTGCTCGACGCCTACCTGGGCGACGAGTGGCGCCCGCCGACGGCTGCTCCTGCTTCATCCGCGACGGACGAGCCGCAGGAGGTGCGCTGAGGTGCTGGCGCTGCACGGCGTGGTGGCCGGCTACGGCGGAGGGGCGGTGTTGCACGGCGTCGACCTGACGTGTGAGACCGGGTCGATCACCTGCATCGTCGGGCCGAACGGCGCCGGCAAGTCGACCCTGCTGAGGGTGGTCAGCGGCCTGCTCACCTGCTCCGCCGGGGAAGTGCGGCTCGGCGACCAGGTCCTGTCCGGCCGGTCGGCGGCCGCGATCCTGCGGGCCGGGGTGACTCAGGTGCCGCAGTCGCACGCGCTGTTCCCGCACATGACAGTGCGGGAGAACGTGATGATGGGCGGCTTCCTCATCCGCCGCGACAAGAAGACGATGTCGTCGCGGCTGGCTGCGATCGAGAAGCTGATCCCGATCGTCGCGGACCGTTGCAACCAGCACGCCGGCAACCTGTCCGGCGGCCAGCGGCGGATGGTCGAGATCGCCCGCTGCCTGATGCTCGACCCGAAGGTGCTGCTGCTCGACGAGCCCTCGCTCGGCCTCGACCCGCGCAGCCTCGCCGCGGTCGCCACACTGATCAAGCAGCTGCACCAGGCGGGCACGACGGTGCTGCTTGTCGAGCAGAACGTTCGGCTCGGCCTCGGGCTCGCCACCGACGGTGTTGTGATGGAGAGTGGCAAGGTCCGGTTGACCGGAACTGCTGCCGAGGTCATGAACCACCCCGAGATCGCCAGCCTCTACCTCGGTGGTACCACTGCAACGACTGCGAAGGCGACCGAATCAGCGACCGCCGGCAAGGAAGAGGCCCCTTCCAGGTGACGCCGTGCCTCAGTCGCGGGGCCTGACGAGCCCCGTCTCGTAGGCGAGCACGACGGCCTGCACCCTGGTCGCCTTGCCGAGCTTCGCGAGCACCCGGTTCACGTGCGTCTTCACCGTCGCCTGCGCCACCGCCAGCTCGCCCGCGATGTCGTCGTTGGACAGTCCGCGCGCCATCAAGACCAGCACCTGGCGCTCCCGTTCGGTCAGCACCGCTAGCTCGCCCGGCTGCCCGTTGTCGGG
>JBOGDX010000379.1:0-3700 GCA_050743225.1 Actinomycetes bacterium
GTGCTGGGCCTGCTGCTGGGGACGGTTGACTCCCCGCCGCTGGTGATCCTCGCCTACTACGGGCTGCTGTTCGCCGTGGCCACGTTCTTCCTCGGGCTGGAACAGCGGACGCTCCTGGCAATGGCCGCTGTCGCCGCCATCGTCACACCGCTTGCCAGCTACGGGCTGCGGCAGTACGTCGACCCGGCGCCCGTCGAGGAGCCAGGCGGTTCGGATCTGCTCGTCGAGCTGTTCCTGACCGGCACCTACCCGGTGCTGACCTGGACGACGTACCTTCTCGCCGGCATGGCGGCAGGGCGCACCGACCTACGTCGGTGGAGGGGCGCGTTCCGTCTGGTCGTTGGTGGGGTCGTCTTCGCGGTGGCGGCGCGTGTCGTGTCCTCGTGGCTGCTCGACGCGGCGGGTGGGGTCGAGCGCCTTCCCGGCGTACGGAGCGCGGTCGAGGACACGCTGGCCCGCGGCATGTTCGGCACCACGCCGCGCGACGAGTGGCGCTGGCTGACGGTGGACGCCCCACACTCCGGGACGACGCTGGACCTGGCGCACACGGTGGGCACGTCTCTCGCCGTGCTCGGCGGGTGCCTGCTGCTGGCCAAGGTGTTGCCGCGGGTGGCGCTAGTGCCGTTCGCGGCGGCGGGAAGCATGACCCTGACCCTCTACAGCGTGCACGTGCTCGCGCTGTCGAAGGACAGCCCCGTCCTGCACGACGACCGGTCAGAGCTGTGGCTCGCGCACGTCGCGGTGGCGCTGGTCCTGGCCACGCTGTGGCGCACGACCATCGGCCGCGGCCCGCTGGAGGCACTCGCGGCGCGCCTCGACCGGACGGCGCGCAACTCCGTGAGCGGGCGCCGGCGGGCGGAATCGTCGCGACTGTGACGGCGGTACGCGCGAATCGACCCGGCACGCTGACCTTGCGCCGTACCCTCCCGCCATGGCGACACTCGGGGGTTCGTCGCGCAACGTCGGCGTCGACCTGGCCCGGGCGGTCGCGCTGCTCGGGATCATGGCGGTCCACATCTTCCCGGCGGTCCAGCAGGACGGCGACGCGCATCCGGCGTTCCTGATCGACTCCGGGCGCACGCCGGCACTGTTCCCGTTGCTCGCCGGTGTTGGGCTGGCCCTCGCGCACGGTGGGCGGCGACCGCCGCTACCGCCCGCCATCTGGCGCGACCGCGAGGGCATCGTCGCCCGCGCGGCACTCCTCATCGCGCTCGGTCTAATGCTGGGCATGGTGGACTCACCGCCGCTGGTGATCCTCGTTGACTTCGGTTTCATGTTCCTGGGCGCCACGTTCTTCCTGCGGCTCGGGGCGCGGTCGCTGTGGTGGCTCGCCGTTTCCTGGGCCGTCGTCGTGCCGACGCTGAGCTTCGTGGTGCGGACCGGACCAGCGGGCACGGCCGGCAGCCCGCAGTTGCCCGGGCCATTCGGTGTGGCGCAGCCGCTGGTGGACATCGGCCTCACCAGTTCGTACCCGGTCTTGGTCTGGCTGGCCTACGTCCTGCTCGGGCTGGCCATCGGCCGTACCGGTCTCGGCCCCCCGGGTGCCGCCCTCCACCTCGTCCTCGTGGGCGCCGTCGTCGCGATCACGGCGAAGCTGGTGTCCTGGGCCTCGCTCTCGCTCGTCGGCGGCCCCGAACGGCTCGCCGACGACACCGAGGGCCTCAGCGTCGTCGCACCCGACATGGCCACCCAGCTCCAGGTCGGCCTCGCCGGAACCACGCCGACCACCGACTGGGCGTGGCTGCTGGTGACTGCGCCGCACAGCAGCACGACCCTCGACCTGTTCCACACCGGGGGAGCAGCGGCTGCGATCCTCGGCGGCTGCCTTGTCGTCGCGGACCGGGTGCCGCGACGCCGGCTCACGGCACTGGTCGCGTTCGGCAGCATGACGCTGACGCTCTACTGCCTGCACGTGCTCGCTCTCGCGCGCTCGGGCCCGTTCCTCCACCCGAACCCGCTCGTCCTCTACGCGGCTCAGGTGGCGGTCGGGGTTGGTGCCGCCACGATGTGGAGGACGTACGTCGGCAGGGGCCCGCTCGAGGCACTCGCGGCCCTGCTCGATCGCAGCAGCCGTTCCGTCGTGCGGAACAGGACGCGTGCTCGAGTCAGAGCCGGATGACGTTCCGGTGCCCGGTCGGGCCGATCGCGTTGCGGGCGTCGAACACGAGTGACCCCGAGTCCACGACCCGGTCGAGGTCGTAGCTCGAGTGCGGGGTCAGCACCGCCACCAGGTCTGCGTCGCGCAGGGCCGCATTCGTCAGGGACGAGCGCCGCAGACTGAGGCCGTGCTCCTGCACCGTCGCGACGTACGGGTCGTGGAACCGGACGTCCGCCCCCCGGCGGGCGAGCTTGGCGAGCACCTCGATCGCCGCGGACTCGCGGAGGTCGCCGACGTCAGGCTTGTACGTCACGCCCAGGGCGAGGACACGGGCTCCCTTCACCGACAGGCCGTGGTCGTTGAGGGTGTCGATGATCCGCGCGGCCACGTACTCCGGCATGCGGGCGTTGATGTCCTGGGCCATCTCCACGAGCCGGAACGGGCGGCCCGTGTCACGCCGTGACTGCCAGGCCAGGTACGTCGGGTCGAGCGGGATGCAGTGCCCGCCCACACCCGGGCCGGGGTAGAACGGCATGTAGCCGAACGGCTTGCTCGCGGCGGCCCGGATGACCTCCCACACGTCGAGGTCCTGCTCGGCGCACAGCGTCGCCAGCTCGTTGACCAGCGCGATGTTGACCATCCGGAACGTGTTCTCCAGCAGCTTGGCCATCTCGGCCGCCCGCGTGCTGGAGAGAGAGACCACCTCGTCGACGAGCTGCGCGTAGAACGCCGAGGCCAGGTCCGTCGCTGCCGGGCTGTGGCCGCCGACGACGCGGGGCGTGTTGCGCAGGCCGTACTTCGGGTTGCCTGGGTCGATGCGCTCGGGGGAGTAGGCGAGGGCGAAGTCCTTGCCGCAGCGAAGCCCACCCGCCTCGAGGATCGGCCGCAGCAGGGACTCCGTCGTGCCTGGGTAGGTGGTCGACTCGAGGATGACCAGGCTGTCGCGCCGCAGGTGGGGCGCAACGCTGCGGCCGGCGCTCTCGATGTAGGACAGGTCGGGGCGATGCTCGACGACGGGCGTCGGGACGCAGATCAGGACCACGTCCGCATCGGCCGCCACCGTTGCGTCTGTGCCGAAGCTGAGCCGTCCCGTGTCGACGGCCTGCAGGAACACCTCGTCGTCGACACCGGGCACGACGTTGCGGCCGTCGGCCAGCCCGGCGATCCGTTCCGCGTCGACGTCGACGGCGTCGACGGCCATCCCGGCGAGCGCCGCTCCGGCGGCCACGGACAGCCCGACGTACCCCTGCCCGATCACGGTCACGCGCGCGGTTCGTCCGACGATGCGCCGGCGAAGCTCGGCATTGCGCATTCGCTTGTCCCCCGTCCCCCTGTGGCCTGCGTTCGATCGTAGGGGGGCGCGGGCCGAGATGAGCGGGGTCGGTGCAGTTCACCCGTCCGGTCGACGGCGCTCGGTTCACCCGATTGGGGGACCATGCTCGGACGTCGTCGGCCGATGAGACCTATGGACGATCCCCCATCAGCCGAACGACGGAGTAGCCGTGCGCAACGGGCAGAGGCGACGCGCGGCCGGCGCTGGCGGGGTGGCCGTGGCATGCGCCTCCGTCTTGGCCCTGCTCGCTGCGGCGCTCGGCTCGTCGC
>JBOGDX010000380.1:0-3662 GCA_050743225.1 Actinomycetes bacterium
CCCCGCCACCGAGCGCCGGGTGATGCGCGACGAGCTCGGGAAGATCAACCGGCTGCGGCTGCAGCGCCTGGTCGAGGAGGGTGCATGACCGCGGTGACCACTCACGTGCTCGACGCGGCGACCGGCCGTCCCGCGACGGGGGTCGGCGTGCGGCTGGAGCGCGCCGACGGCACCGTCGTCGCAGAGCGTCGCACCGACGACGACGGCCGGGTGAGCGACCTCGGGTCGCCGACACCTGGCGGGCACCGGCTCGTGTTCGCGACCGGGGAGTGGTTCGCCGCCGCGGACCGCGAGACGTTCTGGCCCGAGGTCGTCGTCACGTTCACCCTCGGCGAGGGGCACCACCACGTGCCGCTACTGCTCTCGCCGTTCGCCTACTCGACCTACCGTGGCAGCTGAGGGGAGCCGACCCGTGGGGATCGTCCTCGGAGACAACCGTTACGGCAAGGCGGAGACCCACGTCGTCCGGGTGGTGCGGGACACGGGGCGGCACGAGATCCGCGACCTGGTCGTGTCGAGCGCGCTGCGTGGTGACTTCCACCAGGCGCATGTCACCGGCGACCAGTCCGCGGTCCTGCCCACGGACACGCAGAAGAACACGGTGTTCGCCTTCGCCAAGGAGGTCGGGGTCACCTCGCCCGAGGCCTTCGCGACCGCCCTCGCCCGGCACTTCGTGGACGACGTCGACACCGTGACGTCGGCTCGGGTGACGGTCGACGAGCACCTCTGGGAGCGGGCGACGGTCGACGGCGCACCGCACGACCACACGTTCGTGCAGCGCGAGCGCACCGTGCGCACCGTCGCGGCGACAGCCGAGGCGGGCGGGACCCACCTGGTGTCCGGCCTGCGCGACCTGGTGCTGCTGAAGTCGACCGGCTCGGAGTTCACCGGGTTCCTCGTCGACCGGTACACGACCCTCGAGCCGACCACCGACCGGGTGATGGCGACTGCGCTGACCGCCCGGTGGCGGTGGCGAGAGGTGCCCGCCGACCCCGACGCGGCGTACGACGAGGTCCGCGCCGTTCTCGTGTCGCGCTTCGGCGGGCTGCGCAGCCTGGCGCTGCAGCAGACGCTGTGGGAGATGGGCCGTGCCGTCCTGGAGTCGCGCGACGACGTCGCCGAGATCCGGCTGTCGGCGCCGAACCGGCACCACTTCCTGGCCGATATCGCGCCGTTCGGGCTGGACAACCCGGGCGAGGTGTTCTACGCCGCCGACCGGCCCTACGGCCTCATCGAGGTGGAGGTGCGGCGTGACGACGCCGAGCCGGCGCCGACTGCCTGGGACGCCTTGCCCGGCTTCGCCTGAGGGTTCACGAGTTTCCGGGCGCTGACAACTCCTGGTCGCAGGGTCGCCCGACCGTAGGCTCGGTGACGTGAGCAACCTGGAACGCCGGCCGGCAGAGACGCCCGCGGGGGGCCTGGCCACGGTCTGCCGCACGCCGACCCGCCGGGTGCTGGCTCCGCGTGAGGTGCCGCTGGGCGGGCCGCGGGCGATGACGGTCCGGCGCACCCTGCCGCACCGCGAGCTGCGGACGATCGGCGCGTGGTGCTTCGTCGACGACTACGGGCCGTCCGGAGGTCGGTCGATGGCCGTCCCGCCTCACCCGCACACCGGGTTGCAGACCGTCACCTGGCTGCTCAGTGGCGAGGTGCGCCACCAGGACAGCCTCGGCAACGAGGCCGTGGTCCGTCCGGGAGCCCTCAACCTGATGACCGCCGGGAGGGGCATCAGCCACGCCGAGACGTCGACCCCGTCGTCTCCGGCACTGCGCGGGGTGCAGCTGTGGGTGGCGCTGCCCGACGCGCACCGCGACACTGCGCCGGACTTCGCGCACCACTCCGAGCTGCCGGTCCTGACCGATGGGGGAGTCGGTGCGACCGTCCTGCTCGGCGCCCTGGGCGACACCCGGTCGCCGGCCAGGGCGTTCACGCCGATCGTCGGCGCAGACCTGTCCGTCGCCGGGGCGGGCGAGCTTCCCCTGCAGGAGGAGTGGGAGCACGCGGTGCTCGCCCTCGCGGACGGGCTGGTCGTCGATCGCGAGCCGCTGGCCGCCGGCTCGCTCGCCTACCTGGGGTGCGGCCGGGACCGGCTCGAGCTGTCGGGCGGCTCCCGCGCAATGCTGCTCGGGGGCGAGCCGTTCGACGAGGAGCTGCTGATGTGGTGGAACTTCGTCGGCCGCACCCACGAGGAGATCGTGGCCGCCCGCGAGGAGTGGTCACTCGCGGTCGGCGGTGCGGCGACCGGCTTCGGGCAGATCGCGGCGTACGACGGGCCGGCGCTTCCCGCGCCGCCGCTGCCAGGGTCTCGGTTGCGTCCGCGCGGGCAACGCTGACCGGTCCGGTCAGCCGTTCTCCGCCGCGACCCGCAGAGCCGTCAGCGTGGCCTGCATGCCCTTGCGGTTGTGCGCGGCCCGGTCGGCGACGCCCATGACCGGGACGGACGCGACCCGCATCCACGCCGGCCTCCGGTCCGACCACGACTCGGTGACGTCGCAGCCGTCGCTGGTGCCGGCGATGTCGTAGCCCCACTGCGAGATCGGCACACCGAAGAAGTCGACGTCGAACGCGAAGCGTTGTCCGTGGTCGGCCGCGGTCACCGTGCACGTGGTGCTCCAGCGGAGCAGACCGTGCTGGTTGGTGCCCCGGAACCGCGCCCCCACCGCGGGTCCCGCGGCCCCACCCAGCCACCGGCAGGACGTGGTCTCCGGGCTCCACTCACCCATCCGGGTCACGTCGCTGACGAGCTCCCAGACCACGGACGGCCTTGCCCTGACCGGCTCGCTCACTTCGACGTCCGCCACGGTCACCATCCTGCCGAGTGCAGACGCCCGCACCTCCGGTGGGTCCGAGGCGGTCGACCCGGTCCACGACCATGCGGCGCTTAGCCCTCCCCGAGGGCGCCCAGGACTGGGCTCAAGCGCAGGTCAGGACGGGATGACGATCTGTTGCAGCGCCCAGCGGTTGCCGTCCGGGTCCTCGAAGTGCACGAACCGCCCCCAGGGCTGCTCGTCGACGTCGCTGCACGTCACCCCGCGCTGGCGCAGGGTGGCGCAGGCCTCGTCCGCGTCCTCGACGACGACCTGGATGAACTGCGACGAGCCCTTGGGCATCATGTCGAGGCCGGTTCCGAAGCAGATCGAGCAGGCCGATCCGGGCGGGGTGACCTGGACGAACCGCAGCTCAGAGCTGACGGTCTGGTCGTGGTCGACGTTCCAGCCGAGGTCCTTGCCGTAGAACTCGACGGAACGGTCGACGTCCTGCACGGCCAACGGGATCAGCTCGATCTTGAAGTCCATGGTGCTGCCTCCTGCCTGCGGAATCGTTGCTGCCCTCCAGCCTAGAAAGCACCCCTGACAGCCTCCGCTCTGATCGAAGCCGGCCTCGGTCTTAGGCGGTGCGTGAAAGACGGCGCAATGGCCTGCCGAGGGCCTAAACGACGCGACCGGGGGGCGTTGCGCCGTATCCAGCGCACCGCAAAGGCGCGTCAGGCCAGTGCGGCGACAGCCGGGATCAGCTCGGCGACCGCGTCCACCTCGTGCTGCGGGCGCGGGCCCGCCGGGTCGAGCTCGTGGCCCGGCCGGCGCAGCCGCACGACCGGGATGCCGGCCTCCAGCGCGCCACGGACGTCCCGCGCCGAAGTCGCGACGTGCACCAGGGACCCG
>JBOGDX010000381.1:0-3656 GCA_050743225.1 Actinomycetes bacterium
ACCCAAGACTGTACGGTCGCCGCTTCCCTTCGCGTGGAAAGCATTTCGCCTGCTGCATTCAGCAGCGTGTACGGCAGGGCCCCGTACCACAGCAGGGATGCCAGCTTTCGGGACGATCGGTTCCAGTTCAGGAACCGGACCTTGTGATGAGCAGCGGGGGGCGCTTCGAACACTTCGATACCGCGGTCATGCTCGACCTGATCGAAGTCGACACGAATCGCTGATCCGAACGAGCTCAGCGCGTGCTTGTCGCCCATGCCGTGGATTCGCACTTCCAGCGGCTGGGGGTTCGTGGCCATAACTTTCACTCTGGCAGTCGCGCCGGTCGCTCGTGGCGATTCACGCACTTACACGAGGCCGGGGTCTTGTCTGCATTCACCTCCCCATGACGACGTCTTTGTCAGCACATGAACCGGCGCTGTGTCCGCTGGAGAACGTCTCAATTCGACTGAGTTCGCGGGATCGTGAGGATCCGGTGAGAGCAGCCAGCACCGACATCAGGAAAGCATCATCAGAACACGACCGAGGGTGTTGAGGACGCAGACGGCCACATCTTCCGCAAGGGTGGCGCAGACGCCGAGTCGTCGCAGGGTGCAGAGGAGACCGCTCGATACGACCTCGTCGAACACGCTCCAGGGATAATCGCTGCCGCATTGGACGGCGGTGACCCGCAGGCGGTCGAGGCTGCCGAACGCGTCGTGGACTTGCTGGCCGCGGCGGTCACCTTCGAACCAGGGACCTGGTCGAACAGCAACGCAGTTCCTGAACCCTAGTCGAGTCGGTCCATCACTTCTTGCAGCAGAGCCGTTACATCGATGGCTCCGGGCAGTTCGAGCAAACGGGTCTTCGTATGCACGCGTGCCGCGGTCGAGCCCACGTGGGGTACCGGCGAAGCAACGGATCGGATGCCTTCGGCGGGCACCTCAAGAGCGGTCAGCAGGTCATACGTGAATGCGTTGAAAGTGAGGAAGACACACACGTGAAAGTCCCAACTTCGAAAAGGCGAGTACTGCTGTGTGCCTGTAGCGCCTGGAATCACGAGTCGCGACTTGACTTGTATCTTCCGCTGATCCGCAGCGAGCACGTCCCAGCTCTTCTCCGATGGAGGCGCAAGCTTCCCGTCGTAGGCCACTCCAACGAGAAACTCCGCGACGTCCCCCACCGGAGCGTTGCGTGATCTTGTTACACCGCGGTCGACGAGTTCGGTGAGGATGGCGGCATATGTTTGTAGCAGTTCACGAGACGTAAGATTTGAGATTTCCACAGGACACAGCCTGCCGGGAACTCCCACGTGGGCGCCATGTTCCTTGCGAAACGAGCACACTTTGGAGGAATAGTCAAGACCTGTGGATCGGCGTGTCACGCGGCTTGAGAATCGCCTGCTGATTCGTCGGGCGACCTCGTCTGGTGGGCGCCACCATCCTTCGCGAGGAAGCGCCGTCGGAGTTCGTTCGAGTTCAAACCTGGGTGTTTGCGACGCAGCCAAGCGATGACTAGACGCAACGTGAAGGCGCGCAAGTGACCGCAGGGTTCATTGGACACCCCGACCGACCGGAAGTGGGGCGAGCGTAGTCCCGTCCGTTGGGTCAGGACCCGGCTCTAGGCCAGGACCCAGATACCCGCCCCTACGACAAGCGCAACAGCACCAATGACGATCGCCGCGAGAGCCTGCCTCCCCCTGCCCTCCGTGCCTGAACGTCGCCGTCCCTCCAACCCGAGCGTCAGGCCGAGTCCACCGAGGATGATCGGGGCGCTGAGCCAAAAAGCCAGTACTCCCACTAGGCCGAGAATGGCGCAGACCGCACCAACTGTCGCGGGGCGGTTGCTCGTGGTCCTTGTACTCAAAGCCCAGCCTCCGAGCAGGGCGAAGAGCGCAAGCGTGAGAACAAGGATCAGGGGGACAAGCACGAGGCCTTCGCGATCGTGAGGCCAGAACTCCCAGATTGGTCGATCTTCGTTCTTGACAGCTTCAAGGTGAGGAAAGAAGACGGCCGCAAACGCTGTCGCAGCAGCCGCGCCCCAGAGCATTGGGTGTGACCGCATCTTCTGCACGTATCGAGCGTAGACCTCGAGGGTGCTCCAGCCCGAGGCATAGTCGGACCTGTAGGTCGGGGTGTCACGCGGCTTGAGCGTCACCTCCTGATTCCTCGGGTCGCTCGACGAGCTTGCCGTTCTCGAACTTCGCGCCGGCACGGACCATTGCGACCAGGTGGGGTGCGTTGACGGCACGCCAGCGAGCTTGTGCGGACTCGATGAGCTTGAATGCCATCGCGACCCCGGCAGCTCTCGAGCCGGGTCCCTTGGTGACCCGCTGCCGAAGCCGGACAGTGGCGAAGGTCGACTCGATGGGGTTCGTGGTGCGTAGGTGGATCCAGTGCTCGGCGGGGTAGTCGTAGAACGCGAGCAGCACGTCGAGATGGTCGGTGATCTTCGCGACGGCCTTGGGCCACTTGGCGCCGTAGAGGTCCTCGAACGTCTTAGCCGCCTTGAGGGCATGCTCGCGGTCCTCGGCGTTGTAGATCTCCGCGAGCGCGGCCTTCGCGCCGGGATGCGCCGACTTGGGCAGCGTGGCAAGAACGTTGCCCGAGACGTGGAACCAACACCGCTGCTCTTTGGTGTCGGGGAAGACCTCGCGCAGGGCCTTCCAGAACCCCAGCGCACCGTCACCGATGGCCAGGACCGGGGCTCGCATCCCACGTCGCTTGCAGGAGCGGAGCAGGTCGGCCCACGACTCGCTGGACTCACGGTGACCGTCGGCCAGGGCGACGAGCTCCTTGGTTCCGTCGGCCCGGACCCCGATGATCACCAGCAGGCACACCTTGTCCTGCTCGAGGCGGACCTTGAGGTGGATCCCGTCGACCCAGCAGTAGACGTAGTCGGTGTCCTGCAGCGAGCGCTTGTTGAACGCCTCGGCGTCGTCTTGCCACTGCGCGGTGAGCCGGGTGACCGTGGCAGCCGACAGACCCGCAGCGGAGCCGAGGAACTGCTCCAAAGCCGGCACGAAGTCGCCCGAGGACAGGCCGTGCAGATACAGCAGCGGGAGCACCTCGGCGACCTGCGGCGACTTCCGCGCCCAGGCCGGCAGGATCGCCGAGGAGAGCCGCCGACGCTCACCGGTCTCCTCATCGACGCGCCTGTCGTTGACCCGCGGCGCCCGCACCGGCACCGCCCCCGCCGCCGTGGTCACCTCCCGCGGCTGGTGGTGGCCGTTGCGCACCACCAACCGGTGCCCGGCCTCGTCGACCTCGCCAGCGAAGGCATCGACGTAGGCGGCGACCTCCGCCTGCAACGCCGCCGCCAGCATCGCCCTCGGGCCGTCACGAACGATCTGATCGAGCAGCGACCCACCGGCCGCGTTCTCGTTGGACCCCTCGATGTCGTGGACTACCTTGTGCATGGGCGTACCTTCCCGAACCAGCGCGCCAACGCCGGTCACGATCAGACTTCTGGATTTCAGATCATCCTCGGGAAGGTGCGCTCTTTCGCGTTCACCCGGCCGAGGGCCATCCACAGGTTCTGATCATTGCTCACTTGAGAGATCCTGCGATCAATACGCTTCTCAAGATGCTGCCGCGATTAGGTGGCGGTGCTGAGCGTCACGGTGACCAACGCGGCTGAGCAAGCGCCAGTGGCCCTTGCTGCGTCAAGGATGATCT
>JBOGDX010000382.1:0-3638 GCA_050743225.1 Actinomycetes bacterium
CAACCGGGCTGTTCAGGGTGGACGCATATTCGCCTACAGGGTCGCCGACCCTGCTGCGTACGGCGTCGTGGAGTTCGCCGCCGACGGCACGGTGGTGTCGATCGAGGAGAAGCCCGCGCAGCCCCGGAGCAGGTACGCGGTGCCCGGGCTCTACTTCTACGACAACGACGTAGTGGCCATCGCGCGGGGGCTGACCCCGAGCGCGCGCGGTGAGCTCGAGATCACCGCTATCAACGCCGAGTACCTGCGCAGGGGCGCACTGCAAGTCACGGTCTTGGATCGCGGCACGGCCTGGCTCGACACGGGCACCTTCGAGTCGCTGATGCAGGCCTCGGCCTTCGTGCAGGCGGTGGAGGAGCGACAGGGCATCAAGATCGGCTGCATCGAGGAGATCGCTTTCCGGGAGGGTCTGATCGACGCCGATCGGCTCCGCAAACTAGCTGACCCGCTGCGCAAAAGCGGCTACGGCGACTACCTGCTGGATGTGCTTGCCGAGCACGAGGGGGAGTGACGTGAGGTTCCGCGAACTCGGCATTCCCGACGCCTACGAGCTGACTCCTGTTCAGCACGGGGACGACCGCGGTGTCTTCCTGGAGTGGTTCGTCCGCGACAGCTTCGAGAAGGAGACCGGTCACTCCCTCGGGCTGGCACAGGCCAACTGCTCGGTCTCGTCACGTGGCGTGGTGCGCGGCATTCACTACGCCGACGTCCCACCTGGCCAGGCGAAATACGTCGCCTGCCTGGCCGGCGCAGCCCTGGACGTCGTGGTCGACCTGCGCACCGGCTCGCCCACGTTCGGGTGTTGGGAAGCGGTGCGACTGGACGATGTCGGCCGACGCGTTGTGTACATCGCTGAGGGGCTGGGTCACGCCTTCGTCGCGCTCAGCGACCGGGCCACGATGACCTACCTGTGCTCGGAGCAGTACAACCCCGACCGGGAGCACGGCGTGCACCCACTGGACCCAGACATCGGGATCGCCTGGCCAGAGGGCGTTGGCGCTCTCATGTCACCCAGGGACGCCGAGGCAAACGGGCTGCGGGAGGCGGAAGCAGCCGGCCTGCTACCGGAATACGACGCCTGCCTGGAGCTCTACGAGGCGAAACGAACCGTCAGCGCGGGCTGACCTGCATCTTCAGCACGTGCGACCGGTCCATCGGCACGCTCGTCGTCGCCCGGCCCCCATCGACCTTCCAGCCCTTCGCCGGCTCGGCCTTCCAGCCCCGCGGAGCCACCACTGTCAGGTCGTAGGTCGGCACCCTGAGCATCGCCTGCGGGCTGACGTAGTCAAGCAGTCGCCAGGCATCTCCGTGCTTGGTTGCGGCCTTGGGGAGGACGTAGCGCCATGTGAGCTCGGCTTTGCTGTCGGGGGGGATGGCCACTGCAGCCTTGGCGAACGTCCGGCCGTTCTGGTCCCTGCCGCTGCCAACTGTGCTCGACAACGCCACCTCGGGCTCACTCACCAGCCGCGCCTTGTCTGGCATCAGGTTGACCACGAGGCTGGTCGCCCATCGCGTGTCGTAGCCGCGTCGCCTGTCCGCGCCGAAGCCGAGATATGGCGGGGATGCATTCTTGAGCGCGATGGTCCGGGAGATGAGGGCCGACCCGTCCCTCCGCAACTTGATTGTCTGCTGCACCGTCCGCTTCTGGAACACGTCCATCTTGCTGCCGTTGCCGTTCTGTGTATAAACGGCAGTCAAATTGCCGACCTTCGGGTCCGGAACGAGGCCGCCGAGATGCTTCTCGACCACGAGCTGCTGCAACCTGTCGTCGCGGAAGTAGAGTTGGAGGTGCCGCGACGGAACCGCCTCCCCGAGAGCCTTGACCTTTCCGATCAAACCCCCTCCTTCGGTGATCTTGGATAGCATGAGTGGCATTAGTTCAGCGTTTAAATCGTGCCGACCGACCACATCCGGGTTCTTGTAGGCATCGACTAGAAGCGTCTTTACGATGTTCTCAGCATCGATGGATCCGTAGCCTGGTGACTCGATTGGACCGGTAACTTTCAGCAAATGTGAGACGGCCACTACGTCAAGGGCGATGACCCCATCGGTCTTGACCCCGAAGAACGTCGGGGTGGCGCGCAGCATCTGTTCGGCGGAGACGGGGAAGTGCGGGTTGAAAGTTGCGTTCACGAACCGCTGCCGCTCTCCCAGTGCCGGCTGGAACGGGTCTTTCTTGACGCGGTCCCAAACCACCGGGGGGTTCTCGCCTTGGAACGTCGCCAGACCCGGCCGTGTGATGTCCGAGGTCGTCCCCTTCAGGGGGATCGACATCTTGCCGTCCTTGAACTTGATGAACGCAACCGAGAGCGGCGCTCCGCCCGAGGCACGCATCTCGGCCGGGTTCATGATCGCGACGAGGTAGCTCTTCTTGTCATCAGCCCCGACTGCGGCCGGTAGCGCATTGAGCACCGGCTCGAGTGGCCCAATCTCGGCGCGAAGCGATGCGATCTGCTCCAGCGCCGACCGCTTCTTCGCGAGAGCCTCCTCGCCCTTCGGGCCGTTCCCCTCGACCTGGCGGAGCTCGGCACGGGCGTCATCGATGTCCTTGCTGATCGCCGTCACCGACTCTTGGGCAGCATGGATGGCCGGGATGCTGAACTCGCCGTTGGAGAACAGGTCCGAGTCTTCGCCAGAGAAGTTCTGGTAGACGGCCAAGGCATCCCGACCGGTCCCGGTCATGATGTCGGCCGCGGCCAGCAGGTGGTCGAGATCCTCAACTGTGTTTCCGACGTACGGCAGGCCCTTGGCCTGGCGCACCTGCTTGACCTGCGCGGCCTCAAACGCGTCCTTCAATGCGGCATCCGCGGCATCGAGATGCGCGGTGGCCGCCTTCTCGTCGCCCGCCTTGAGTGTGTCGCGGAACAGCTGCAGCTCGCCTTGTGCGATAGCTGCCTTGTCCTGGACGACGCGCGAGGCGTCGAGGAGGCCGGTGCTCAGCCAGTAGGCCCAGTAGCCGGCGATGGCGAGGATGACCACAAGCACGCCCAGGATCGACCAGACAACCCAACGCCGGCGCCTCGGCGGCTTCACACCGCGACGGGTCCGCACCTTCGTGTCGGTATCTGTGGTGGCTGTGGCAGTCACGAACGCAGTCCTGACGAATCGGGTACGAGGGGAGGCCACGCCAGAGTCCACTGGGCGGCCCCAGCAGTTTAGACGGTCCAGAACACCCCGAAGTTCACTTGAGCAGGCGGGAGAGCCGACGGTCGGCCAGCGGCTTGCCGCCCGTCTGGCAGGTGGGGCAGTACTGCAGCCCCGAGTCGGCGAATGACACCTCCCGCACGGTGTCGCCACAGACGGGGCACGCGAGGCCCGTACGCCCGTGCACCCGCATCGACGTCTTCTTCTCCTTCTTCAGCTCCCCGGCGGCCAGCCCGTGTGCCCGAGACACGGCATCCCGCAGTACGCCCTGCAGCGCCAGGAACAGCCCCTCCACCTCCGCAGGCGACAGCGACGACCCCAGCCGGTACGGCGACAGCTTGGCCGCGTGCAGCACCTCGTCGGAGTAGGCGTTCCCCACGCCCGCCAGCACGGACTGGTCGCGCAGCAGCCCCTTGACCTGCTGACGGGAGCCGGAGAGCAGCGCCGCCAGGTCCGAGACGGAGAACCCAGGCGCCAGCGGGTCAGGACCCAGC
>JBOGDX010000383.1:0-3628 GCA_050743225.1 Actinomycetes bacterium
AGGTGGCCGACGCCGTGCGCGCGTCGGCATCGATCCCGTTCTTCTTCGAGCCGGTCACGGTGCGCGCCCGGGGGCAGGGTGGGGAGTCGCTGGTGTCGACGCTCGTCGACGGGGGCGTGCTGTCGAACTTCCCGATCGCAATGTTCGACCGCACCGACGGGCGTCCGCCGCGATGGCCCACGTTCGGCCTGCGGCTCTCGATGCGGCCCGAGGGGCGGGTGCAGACCACCGAGGTCCGGGGAACGGTGTCCCTCGCGCTCTCCCTGGTCGAGACGATGCTGGAGGCCTGCGACGCGACACACATCGACGACCCGTGCGTGCAGGAGCGCAGCATCTTCGTCGACACGTCGGGCATCTCGCCGGTCGACTTCGGCATCACCGACGAGCAGCAGGAGCAGCTGCTCCTCGCCGGCCACGAGGCGGCCGGTGCGTTCATGGCCCGGTGGGACTGGGAGCGCTACCTCGCCGGCTGCCGGTCCTTCGAGGTTGCGCCATGACGAGCCGCACGGTCTGGCTGCCCTACGCAGACTGGCCCGGCACCGTGGATGCCCCCGCGGGGGTGGAGATGGACGTGTACGACGGCGTCGGCGAGCCGCCGGCGAGCATCGACCGGGTCGAGCTGTACGTGCTGCCGTACATGGTCGGACCGGGACCGGCCCGGCTGATGTCGGAGATGCCCGCGCTGCGGGTCGCCCAGACGCTGACAGCCGGGGTCGACGACGTGCGGCCGCTGGTCCCCGACGGGGTCACGTTGTGCAATGCGCGCGGCGTGCACGACGCCTCGACGGCGGAGCTCGCCGTCGCGCTGGTGCTGGCGTCGCTGCGCGGGATCCCCGACTTCGTCCGCTCGGCGCAGCGCGGCGAATGGACCGGGGACCGACGGGACTCACTGGCCGATCGCTCCGTGCTGATCGTGGGCTACGGCGCGGTCGGCGCGGCGGTCGAACGGCGACTGGCCGGGTTCGAGTGCGACGTACGCCGGGTAGCGCGCCACGCCCGCGATGGCGTGGAGCCGTTCTCCGCGTTGCCGGGCCTGCTGCCGGACGCCGACGTGGTGGTGCTCACCGTGCCGATGACCGACGACACCCGCGCGATGGTGGGCACCGCCTTCCTGTCGCGGATGCACGACGGTGCACTGCTCGTCAACGTGTCGCGCGGACCTGTCGTGGACACCGACGCGCTGCTGGCCGAGGTCTCAACAGGCAGGCTCCGTGCGGCCCTCGACGTGACCGACCCCGAGCCGCTGCCGCCCGGCCACCCTCTGTGGACCTGTCCGCACGTGCTGCTCAGCCCGCATGTCGGCGGCAACACGACGGCCTTCCTGCCGCGCGCCCGGCAGCTGGTCGCCGACCAGCTGCGCCGTTACGTCGCCGGAGCGCCGCTCGCCAACGTCATCAGCGCCGACTACTGACCTGACCGATCCGGCGCTCATACGCTGTGGGACGTGGACCCGCGTCGCGTCGGGGGTCCCGACGAGCTGGTCGCCGGGGCGGCAGAGGATGTGCCCGGACGGCACCGACTCCGGTGGGCGCTGGCGATCCTCGTGGTGGGAGTCGGGCTGGTCGTCGTACGGCCCGATCTGTCCCTGCACGCCGATCGCGACACCCCGCCGCCACCCGGGGACTACAACCCCTACTCCTCGAGCGAGCGGAACACGCTCTCCGGTGTGTCGTGGCCGGCCAGGGGTGATCTCGCGGACGATCGCGGGTTCGTGACGGCCGCGCTCGACCGGGTGCGCGAGGCACGGTCGGAGGTAAGCCGGGTCTACTTCGCCGGACGGCTCGACGACGGGTCGCGGCTGCTGCTGGCCGGCACCGACGTCGTGCGCGGTGTCGTCGCCACCTCCGTTCACGCCCTGCACGTGCCGCGCGGCACGCCCCTCGCCGACGCCCAGGTGACCGAGGCCACGGCACTGGTCGACCCGCAGCAGGTGCTGGTGTGGGCAGCAGCAGGCCGGGACGGCGTGGTTCGCGCCGTCGTGCTCACCCGTCCCGGGCCGGTCCGGTTCGAGCTGTCAGCGCGGGTGGAGTTCCACCCCACCGACGGGACGCCCTACCGCCGGTGGACCGCAGAAGCCGCGAGCAACGGTGTCGCCATAGCGGACCTCGGGCGGGACACCGACCCGATCATCGGTGTGCGGGCGCGCGGCCCCGGCGTCTTCACGCTGCCCCTCGTCGCGCGGGTGGCGCGGCCGGTCTCGGAGCGGCCGGTCTCGGAGCGGCCGGGACTCCGGGTGGACGGTGTCGACGCGCCCGGGTACCACGGCCCGGACGCACAGCAGCTCGAGCGTGCCTTGCGAGCGCAGGCAGGTGCGATCGTCGACTTCGACGAGTCCACCGCCGAGGTGCTGTGGAGCGGCGCGCCCTGGAAGAGCCGGCGGCTGGCCCTCGTGCTGCTCACCCGCGCGGACGGCCAGCGGTTCCAGGCCCTCGTCGGACAACAGGGCGAGGCAGGGTTCCCTGCCGGGGTACGCGCCCTGCCCGAGCCCGCGCCGAGCCGGCTGCCGTGGCTGCTGGAGCCGTTCTCGCCGGACGACCCGACCCTGCTGCTGTGCCCGACCGGTGACGGCTCGGTGATCTACCACCGGCGGGGAACCTCCGCCCAGACGCTGCAGATCGGGTCGGACGGCGTCGTCGGGCTCGTCGCGCCCGGCCCGTCGGCCCCCAGCGCGGGCGGTGCCGACGTGACGGTCCTGGACGAGTCCGGACACATCCTCATCCGCACGACGTTGCCCCGGTCCGGCTTCGACGACCCCCTCGCGCTGGACTGACCCGGTCGCGCGCGACGGCCCGGAGGTCACGCCGCGAGAGCGTCACGGGAGTCCGGCTCGCGCACCGTCCGGCTGCAGGTGTGCGCATCAGCGGTGGGTCGGCGCCGGCCCGGACGGTATCGACCGGCGAGATTCATGCCGATGGCCATGACGAACACCCCGGCGACCGCGTCGAGCACATAGTGGTTGGCGGTGACCACAACGACCAGCGCCGTGCCTGCTGCGTAGAGGACCGCCCACCGCCGGACCGTGCGGTCGCGGGTCAGCCGGACCAGGACCCACGCGCACCAGAACGCCCACCCGACGTGCAGGGAGGGCATCGCGGCCAGCTCGTTGGTGAGCGAGCCCAGCCCCTCGGGCGCGCTGGCGTCCGCGCCCCACCAGCCGTAGCCGGAGGTGGTCGCGAGGGTGTCGACGTATCCCGGGAGCATTCGGGGCGGGGCCATCGGCAGGACCGTGAAGCCGACCAGCCCCACGACGCTGCCGATGACCAGGGCGTTCCGGACCGGGCGGTAGTGCGCGGGCCGGGCGCGGTAGACCCACACCAGCACCGCGGGGGTCACCAGGTAGTGCAGCGCGGCGTACCAGTAGCTGGCGGCGACGGCGAGCCCCGGGACGGTGTGCAGGGCCCGGTTGGCCCAGCGCTCGCCGTCGAGGAACAGCCACTGCTCGATCCGCAGCAGGGTCTCGGCGTGTTCCGTCGCGGTCCCGACGTCGCTGTCGCCGACCAGGCGAGCGGCGCTGTAGCCGACGTACAGCAGGGTCAGCAGCGCGAGCTCCCGCAACGCGCGGGGACTGCGCGCGGCGGGCCGGCAGCTCGTGAGCTCGCACGCCGTCATGCCGGTGAGCCTCTTGGGT
>JBOGDX010000384.1:0-3619 GCA_050743225.1 Actinomycetes bacterium
GACCAGCCCCCGAGGCTGGTCGATGCCGTCCGGACAGGGTGCCGGTACCGGCCCGGGCGGGTCCATCGCCCATCCGGTTGACCGAGCCCGCCGTACGGCCGGTTCGGTGACCGGTCAGGCCTTGATCTTGCTGTTGGTCGGGTCGTAGAGCGGCCGCAGCGACGCGGTCGCCGGGTAGAGCCGCCCGGCGATGTCGACCTCCCACTCGGCGCCCTCTAGCCAGGCCTTGTCGATCGGCTCGCCACCGTCGACCATCGCCAGGCCGACCGCGCCGCCCAGCGTGTGGCCGTACGACGCCGCGCGGACGTAGCCGACCGGCTTGCCGTCGCGCAGCACGGGCTCGGCGTGGTACATCAATGGCTCCGGGTCGCTGACCAGGACCTGCACGAGCCGACGGGACAACGGCCCCTCCGCCTTCTTCTGCTCCACCGCCCCGCGCCCGATGAAGTCGTGGTCCAGGTCGACCGCGAAGCCCAGCCCGGCCTCGAGCACCGAGTCGGTGTTGTCGATGTCGTGCCCGTAGTCGCGGTAGCCCTTCTCCATCCGCAGCGACGCGAGCGCCTTGAGCCCGGCGTGGGTGAGGCCGAACACGTCACCCGCCTCGACCAGCCGGTCGTAGACGTGCGTCGCCTGCTCGACGGGGACGTACAGCTCGTAGCCCAGCTCCCCGAGGTAGGTGATGCGCACGCACAGGGCGCGCGCGAAGCCGATGTCGATGGACCGTGCTGTCCGGAAGGGGAACGCGTCGTTCGACAGGTCGGCCGACGTCAGCGTCTGGAGCAGCTCACGAGACCGCGGGCCCTGCACGTTGACCTGCCCGAAGCCCGACGTCATGTCGCTGACGAACGCGTTCATGTCGTCGGTCATGTGCCGCCGCATCCAGGTCTCGACGTGCCGGTGCGCCGTGTCCGACGCCACCACCCAGAACCGCTCGTCGTCGAGCTTGGTGACGGTGAGGTCCGCCTCCAGCGTGCCGCCGTCGTTGAGCCACTGGGTGTACGTGATGAGGCGGCTGTCACCGTCGACGTGGTTGGCCGACAGCCGTTGCAGCAGGCGGCCCGCGTCACGGCCCTGCACCAGGAACTTCGACATGAACGACATGTCCATGCAGATGACGTTCTCGCGCGCCGCGCGGTGCTCGGCCGCCCACCAGTCGAACCATCGCGGCCGCCCCCAGGTGAGCTCCCCCGGGTCCGCCGACTCGCCCGGCGGGGCGTACCAGTCGGCGCCCTCCCAGCCGCTGACGTCGCGGAAGTACGCGCCGCGCGCGGCGAGCCGGTCGTGCAGCGGCGACGACTTGACGCCGCGAGCCGTCCGCATCGACCGCGTCGGGTAGTGGCACTGGTAGACCATGCCCAGTGACTCGACGGTCCGGGTCGCGCGGTACTCCGGGTTGGACTGGTAGCTGTGCAGCCGGTCGATGTTCATCCCGGACACGTCGATGTCGGGGCGGCCCTCGACGACCCAGTGCGCCAGCGCTCGCCCGAGCCCGCCTCCGGTGAGGATGCCGATGGAGTTGAGGCCGGCGGCGACGAAGTAGTTGCGCACCTCGGGTGCCTCGCCCACCACCGGTTGCAGGTCGGGGGTGAAGCTCTCCGGTCCGCAGAAGAAGGTGCGGATCCCCACCTCGGCCGAGATCGGGATGCGGCGCATCGCCGTCTCGAGGTAGGGGCTCATCCGTTCCCAGTCCGGCGGCAGGACGCCGAACGAGAAGTCCTCCGGGATCCCGCCGACCTGCCAGGGGGCGCACACGGCCTCGAAGAGGCCGAGCATCAGCCCGCCCCCCTCCTCGCGGAAGTACCCGTACGAGCCCGGGTCCTCGAGCACCGGCCAGTCCGGCGAGATGTCCGGGACCGCCTCGGTGATGAGGTAGTAGTGCTCCGCCGCCTGCAGCGGGATGGTGACTCCCTGGCGGGCTCCGAGCTGGCGGGCCCACATCCCTGCACAGTTCACGACGACCTCGCACTCCACGTCACCGGCCGACGTGCGTACGCCGGTCACCGCGCCGCGCTGCGTGAGCACGTCCACCACCCGCACGCCTTCGACGACCGTTGCTCCGGCCATCCGCGCGCCCCGCGCCAGCGACATCGTGACGTCGACCGGGTTCGCCCGACCGTCCTCGGCGACGTAAAAGCCGGCCAGGATGTCGTCGGTCCGCGCGAGCGGGAACATCTCACCGACCTCGCCGGCGGAGATCTCGTGCACGTCGACGCCGCACCACCGGTTGAACGCCGACACCCGGCGGTACTCCTCGAGCCGGTCGGGCTCGGTGGCGACCTCGATGAAGCCGACCGGCTTGAAGCCGGTGGACTGGCCCGTCTCGGCCTCGAGCCTGGCGTAGAGGTCGCGGGTGTACCTGCGCAGCTCGGTCGAGGTCTCGGACGTCGAGCCGAAGGTGACCATGAGGCCGGCCGCGTGCCAGGTGGTGCCCGAGGTCAGGCGGTCGCGCTCCAGCAGCAGCACGTCCTGGCCGAGGTGCGCCAGGTGGTAGGCGACCGACGTCCCGATCACGCCCCCACCGATCACGACCACCCGAGCGCGCGACGGGACGTCGGTCGACGGCATGACCGTGACCTTATGGGATGTCGAACAGCTCACTCCCGCCGTCGACCGCCTCCGGCATCAGCAGTCCGGAGCGGCGCAGCGTCGGCTCCGCGTCACGGGGCGCATGCCGGACGGCCAGGACACCGGCCCGGGCACGCACCACGCGTCGGCAGCGCAGCAACGCGGCCAGCCCGTGCCCGTCGAGTGCCGTCACGCCGGCGAGGTCGATGACCACGGCTCGGGCGCCGTCGTCGGCCCATGAGCGCACCTGCCGGACGACGCCGGTGGCCGTGCGCTGGTCGAGCCGCCCTGCGAGCCGGGCGAGCAGGTGCGGGCCGGTGCGCTCGACAGCGACGTGCACGTCGTACGTCCTGCCGGCACTCGCGGGGCGTTCCACCAGGAGTTGGGTCATGACCCCACGTTGGTCCGCGGACTTGGCGAACAGGTGTCGGGAACCTGTGAGTCGGGTGAACGTCACACCCGGAGGCGACCTCGTGAGGTCAGGGGGCGGAGCCGAAGACGTCGAGGCTGGTGACCAGGCGCAGGTCCTCGATCCGCTTGAGCTGGTCGTCGGCACGTCTCATCAGCCCGTCGAGCTCGGCGGCGTCCAGTCGTGGGTCCGCGTCGGCAAGGCCCCGCAGCGTGCGCCACAGAGCGGCCTTGCCATTGACACCGACGAGCAGGCCCTCCAGCTCCACCACGGAGCTCAGCGGGGACCGGCCGACCCACGCGCCGTTGAGCTTGAGCCGGCCGACCTTCTCGGCGGCCCAGCCCGCGCCGACCTTGTAGAGCCGTACGGGGACGTCGAGCCGCCGCATGATCGCCAGCAGAGTCTCGCGGTCGGCGGCGATCTCCTCGGCGAGCTGCCGCAGCTCGGGGCCGTTGCGCGTGCCTCGCTGTGCGGCGGCGGCGCGCCGGACCAGCTCGACGCCGCCGGTGGCACCACCGAGGTGGTCGTTCAGGTAGATCTCGAGCATGCCGCCACCCTGCCCGGTTGTCGCACCCTCTAGTCCTCGACGGGCGCCGGGGTCGTCTCTCGACCGGTGGCACGGTCGACCACGGCCGTGCGGCGGCC
>JBOGDX010000385.1:0-3617 GCA_050743225.1 Actinomycetes bacterium
CGGCGGGACGGCGCCGGCCCGGGTGGCCGAGCAGCTCGCCGCCCTCGCGGACACGGCGCATCGGCACGCGGCCTGGGCGAGCCGCGCGGGCTGAGGGCCGAGCAGTCGAAGGGAGCATCCGGTGGATCCGACGGTCGAGCTGCTGACGGTCCCGGCCGACTACGGGACCCCGCGGCGCATGCTGGCCTGGGCCGACGTCAGCCGCCGCCTGACCGAGGCTCCGCAGTACTGGTTGACAACCGTCCGGCCCGACGGCCGCCCACACGTCGTCCCGACCGACGGGGTCTGGATGGACCAGGCGCTGTACCTGGGCGGCAGTACCGACTCGGTGCACTATCGCAATCTCGGCCGGACCGCGTCAGTGGTCGTGCACCTCGAGGACGCCATGCGGGCCGTCATCGTCGAAGGCGTCGCCGAGCCGGTGACACCCGGGCGCGAGCTGGCAAGGCGGCTGGCCCGGGAGTCGAACGCCAAGACCGGTTACGGCGCGCCGGTCGCGATGTTCCAGGCGCCGATGTGGCGCATCAGACCCGTCCGCGTGCTGGCCTGGACCAGCTTTCCGACCGACGCGACCCGGTTCCGGTTCGGTCGCGAGCCGCAGGCTCAGGGAGGCGGCTGCTTGTCGCCGCCGCGCTTGACCTTGCGATAGGCGCTGACCGTGGCGTCACCCGTCAGCCAGAACCGCCAAGCGACGTCATCGGCCCGGCTGACGCCGACCCGCGGACCGGAGACGACGGACGACGGGTCGACCCACCGCCGGGGCGGTCGCAGCGTCAGTGAGCCGGCAGCGAGCAGGTCACGAGAGTCGTGCTCCGTCGTGAGGCCCAACGCCTGACCGAGGCAGCCCGGCCCGCGGGCCAGCGACCGGTCGGCGACCCGCTCCCCCCGCCGCGTCCTCGCGAGGTCGACGCCGTGGCTGACCCGCCCCGCGCGCAGGAGAACGGCGGAGGCGTCACCGTCCGGTCCGGTGACCACGTTGGCGCAGTTGTGCAGCCCGTGCGAAAGGTAGACGTAGAGCCGGCCGGCCGGCCCGAACATCACCTGGTTGCGTGCCGACCGGCCCCGGAAGGCGTGCGAAGCCGGGTCGCTGGTGCCGTCGTACGCCTCCACCTCTGTCAGCGACACGACGACCGTGCCGTCCGGCGTCGTGTGCTGCAACGACCAGCCGAGCAGCAGGGGGGCGACCTCCGGCGCTGGCCTGGACAGGAAGGCGCGCGGGTCGATCCAGGGGTCGGCCGCGACCGGGTCCGGGCGCGCTCCGCCTCGTCGCACAACCATGCCGCCCCTCGGGCCCGTTTCGGGTGCGGGCAGCGTACGTGAGGACCGGGGCGCCACGCCGGTCGGCGATACCCCGTCGCAGGCACACCAGGGGATCGGGCAGGCTGAGCCCCTGACGTCCGTACGCACGAAAGGCGCCCCGTGACTCCCGCCTCCGAGCTCCTCGACGACCTGCACTGGCGCGGGCTCGTCGCCGTCAGCACGGACCTCGACGCCATGCGCGAGGCCCTTGACGCGGGGCCGGTCACCTTCTACGTGGGTTTCGACCCGACCGCGCCGAGCCTGCACCACGGGCACCTCGTGCAGGTGCTGACGGCCCGGCGGCTGCAGCAGGCGGGTCACCGGCCGCTGGCGCTCGTCGGCGGCGCGACCGGCCTCATCGGCGATCCCAAGCCGACCGCCGAGCGCACGCTCAACACCAAGGAGACGGTCGCCGACTGGGTCGCGCGAGTGCGTGCGCAGATCGAGCCGTTCCTGTCCTTCGACGGCGCTAACGCCGCCGTGATGGTCAACAACCTGGACTGGACCGCGCCGCTGTCGGCGATCGACTTCCTGCGCGACGTCGGCAAGCACTTCCGGGTGAACAAGATGATCGCCAAGGAGGCCGTGAGCGCACGGCTGAACAGCGACGCCGGCATCAGCTTCACCGAGTTCAGCTACCAGATCCTGCAGGGGATGGACTTTCTCGAGCTGTACCGGCGGCACGGTTGCACGCTGCAGTTCGGCGGCAGCGACCAGTGGGGCAACCTCACCGCCGGCCTGGACCTCATCCACCGCGCCGAGGGGCGGTCGGTGCACGCGTTCGCGACACCGCTGCTGACCAGGGCCGACGGGGTGAAGTTCGGCAAGACCGAGGGCGGAGCTCTCTGGCTCGACGCGGACATGACCTCGCCGTACGCCTTCTACCAGTACTGGGTGAACACCGACGACCGCGACGTCGTGACCTACCTGAAGGTGCTGTCGTTCCGGTCCCGCGAGGAGATCGAAGGGCTCGAGAAGTCCGCCGCCGAGCGCCCCGCCGCACGGGAGGCGCAGCGGGCCCTGGCCGACGAGCTGACCGCCCTGGTGCACGGGGAGGCGGAGCGGGACGCGGCCGTCGCCGCCAGCCAGGCGCTGTTCGGCCGCGGCGACCTCGTGTCCCTCGGCGAGAACACCCTGGCGTCGGCGCTCGCCGAGCTGCCATGGGTCGAGCTCCGGCGCGCTGAGGACGGCGGATGGCCCCCGGTGATCGAGCTGTTCGCCGACAGCGGGCTCTCCCCGAGCCGGTCGGCTGCCCGGCGAGCGGTGGCCGAGGGCGGCGCCTACGTCAACAACGAGCGGGTGACCGACGTCGAGGCTCGCCCGGTCGACGCCGACCTGCTGCACGGCCGTTGGCTGCTGCTGCGGCGGGGCAAGCGGCAGCTCGCCGCCGCGGAGCTCGTGCTGCCGTAGGGGCCTCATTTCGGGAGCGCTTGCGGGGAGCGGATGGCTCTGACCAGCGGATTTGCGCTTCCGCACGAGCGTTGCCTAATGTTCTCCGCGTCGCCCGGCAGGGAGAGACGGACACCAATCGGTGGCCGTTCCCGGGGTGGCCCCAAGCGTGACGAGACCGCCGGAACCCCGGTTCCGGCAGTTGCAGCGCGCGCGGGGGTGGGAACGGGGAAGTCGGTTTGACAGCCCAAACCCGCCTGAGTAGGTTTGAACGGTTGCCCCGAGAACGAGGCCGAAAGGCCTTCATCGGTGTGCGTCCGCTCCTTGAGAACTCAACAGCGTGCCAAAAGTCAATGCCAAAAACCCCGTCCGGGGTTGTCCGGTCGGCTCAGCTGAGCCCGGCAGGCAATACCCGACGGAATTCCTTTGGTACATGACAGACAACTAACTATCAAGCTAGTTACGTCTTTCATTGCCAGATCGCTCGTGGTCTCGCCAGACCGCGGGCACTCTTCATGTGTCAGCACCCTGCACCTCGGTGCAGCTTGCTATATAGACATTTACGGAGAGTTTGATCCTGGCTCAGGACGAACGCTGGCGGCGTGCTTAACACATGCAAGTCGAACGGTGAACCTGGCTTCGGCCAGGGGATCAGTGGCGAACGGGTGAGTAACACGTGACCAACCTGCCCCTTGCTCTGGGATAACCCCGGGAAACCGGAGCTAATACCGGATACGAGACCGCGCGGCATCACGCGGTCTGGAAAGTTTTTCGGCAAGGGATGGGGTCGCGGCCTATCAGCTTGTTGGTGGGGTAATGGCCCACCAAGGCGACGACGGGTAGCCGGCCTGAGAGGGCGACCGGCCACACTGGGACTGAGACACGGCCCAGACTCCTACGGGAGGCAGCAGTGGGGAATATTGCGCAAT
>JBOGDX010000386.1:0-3610 GCA_050743225.1 Actinomycetes bacterium
GGGTGACGCTGGCCGCGACCGGCGCGCAGCTGCGGGTGGCGCTCAGCGGCCGCGACGAGGGCGGCCTGTCACTCACGCACCTGCGCGACCGGGTCGAGGCGGCCGGAGGGACGGTGACGATGCGACGCTTCGGGACCGACGTCGTGCTGGAGGCGCTGTTGCCTGCTGGCGAGGACCGGGGCGCAGCCAACGCGGACGGAGGAGAGCGCGTGGGTCAGGGCGCGACGGCCGACCACTCCGCGACCAGTCGGTCCGGGCCGAACGCAGACTTCGTCACGTAGCCGACCGCTCCCGACTCGGCGACGAAGTCGACCCCGGCCTCCTCGTCGTACGTCGAGAGCAGCAGCACCACCGGTGGCGGGTCGGTCTCGCGCAGGCGCCGGGTGGCCTCGAGCCCGTCGATGCCGGGCAGGTTGACGTCCATCAGCACCAGGTCCGGACGCAGCGTCGCCGCGGCACTGAGCGACTCCTCGCCGGAGGCGACCTGGCCGACGACCTCGAAGCCGTCGGTGGCCTCGACCACCGTCGCCATGGCGCGGCGGAATAGTGCCTGGTCGTCGACGACCAGCACCCGCACGTCGGCCACGGGGGCAACACCTCCCAGGGCGATCATGCCGGTCGGGGCGGGTCGCGCGCAGGGGGTCAGCCGTACGTCGGGGTGCGGGCTGCCCCACCTCATGCCGCGATCGCGGACGTGGTGGGCGTTACCTGCGCGCTCGTCGCCGTCGGCGCGGCGGCGGTGGCCGGTGCCGGGTCGGGGTCGTAGCTCGCGAGCAGGACGGTCGCGCCGGCCAGGAACGTCGGGCCGAACACCTCGTGGACGATCCGGAAGAACTGCTCGTCGGTCGCGGACCACGGGATGCGGACGGACTCGAGGTAGGTGGCCATGGCCTTCTCCTGGGTGATCTTTTCGATGGGCCCGGCGGTTTCGGGCTGTGTCGAAAAGCTAGGCGCGGCGCCGGACGCGGCCCATCGGGACGACCGCGCACTCCCGGTGGCCAGCCGCTCGCGAGCAGGTGGGGACGGGCTGCCCCGCGGAGTAGTGACAGCCCCCGCCAGATGTGGTGCTGACCCGATCGTCGCGGCCTCGGCGCGCTCCTAACTTCGTGGGAGTCAGCAAAGCCCGCCCCGCCGGAACCCCAGGAGATCGAGTTGTTCACTCCAGCACTCGCGACCCAGACGATCGACCGGATCTCCGAGTCGCACCACGACCGCCGCCTCAGCCGTCGCGCCCGCCTGCGGGCGCATCGGAACTGAGCACCAACCCACTGGTCCCCCTCGATGGCGGGGCTCCGACGCGAAAAGCATGTCGGAGCCCCGCCATCGCGTTGTCGGTCGGGCGTCGTTCCGGAAAAGGCGGTGGCGCGGGCCGGTAGCATCGCTGCCGTACCTGCACGGCGACGACGGGGCCATCACCTCACGAGCCGCCGGAAGAACGGTCGGTCCGACGGACCGGCTCACTAGACCCGGCAGCAGGGCGAAACGGAGCGGGCCGTCCCCAGCGGGCGGCCAAGAAGGGTGGTACCGCGGGGCCGCGGTACGCCGGACCAGGCGCCGGACCAGGCGCCGTGCCGCCGTACCCCACCTCGTCCCTTCGTCTCGAGCAGCATCGGACGAAGGAGAACCGTGGCCGACCAGCAGAGCCCGCTGCGCCGCTACACGCCCGTCCCCCCGCAGGTCGACCTGCCGGCGATGGAGCGCGACATCCTCGCGTTCTGGCACGAGCACGACACGTTCGCCCGCAGCCTGGCCCAGACCGAGGGCGGCGAGCCGTGGACGTTCTACGAGGGGCCGCCGACCGCCAACGGCATGCCCGGCGTGCACCACGTCGAGGCGCGGGTGTTCAAGGACGTGTTCCCGCGGTTCAAGACCATGCAGGGCCGCCACGTCGTACGAAAGGCCGGCTGGGACTGCCACGGCCTGCCGGTCGAGATCGCCGTCGAGAAGGAGCTTGGCTTCTCCGGCAAGGGCGACATCGAGGCCTACGGCGTCGCGGAGTTCAACGCGCGCTGCCGCGAGTCCGTGCTGCGGCACGTGGACGAGTTCGAGGCGATGACCGGGCGGATGGGCTACTGGGTCGACATGTCCGACCCCTACCGCACGATGGACCCCGAGTACGTGCAGAGCGTGTGGTGGTCGCTGAAGGAGGTGTTCGACAGGGGCCTGCTCACCGAGGACTACCGTGTCGCGCCCTACTGCCCGCGATGCGGCACGGGGCTGTCCGACCACGAGCTGGCGCAGGGCTACGAGACGATCGTCGACCCGAGCGTCTACGTGCGTTTCCCGCTGACGAGCGGGCCGTACGCCGGGAAGGCCGCCCTCCTGGTGTGGACGACGACGCCGTGGACCCTGGTCTCCAACACGGCCGTCGCGGTGCACCCGGACGTGACCTACGTGACGGCGAGCAACGGCACCGAGACGCTCGTCGTGGCGGAGCCGCTGGCCGAGGCGGCCCTCGGCGAGGGCTGGGACGTCCAGGACCGTTTCCGCGGCTCCGAGATGGAGCGGTGGACCTACCAGCGCCCGTTCGAGCTGCTCGACTGGCCAACCGGTCCGGAGGGTGTGGCTGACGGCCACCTGGTGGTCCTCGCCGAGTACGTCACGACCGAGGACGGCACCGGGCTGGTGCACCAGGCCCCGGCGTTCGGCGCGGAGGACCTCGTCGTGTGCCGGGCCTACGGGCTGCCCGTCGTCCGCCCGATCAACCCCGACGGTCACTTCGACGCGTCCGTTCGGCTGGTCGGCGGCGACTTCTTCAAGCATGCGGACAAGAAGCTGGTGCGCGACCTCGCCGACCGCGCCCTCCTGTTCCGCCACCAGGCCTACGAGCACGCCTACCCGCACTGCTGGCGCTGCCACACGGCGCTGCTCTACTACGCGCAGCCGTCGTGGTACGTCCGCACCACACAGGTCAAGGACGCGCTGCTCGCCGAGAACGAGCGCACCAGCTGGTACCCCGAGAACATCAAGTGGGGCCGCTACGGCGACTGGCTGCAGGGCAACATCGACTGGGCGCTCTCCCGCTCGCGCTACTGGGGCACGCCGCTGCCGGTGTGGCGGTGCGAGTCCGACGGCAGCCACCTGGTGTGCGTCGGGTCCCTGGCCGAGCTCGGCGAGCTCGCGGGCGCCGACCTCTCCGACCTCGACCCGCACCGGCCGTACGTCGACGACGTGACCCTCCCCTGCCGCGGCTGCCGCGCGGCCGGTCGGACAGCCACGATGCGCCGCGTGCCCGAGGTCGTCGACGCGTGGTACGACTCCGGCTCGATGCCGTTCGCGCAGTGGGGCTACCCGCACGCGGACGGGTCACGGGAGCGGTTCGACGCGGCGTTCCCGGCGCAGTTCATCTGCGAGGCGATCGATCAGACCCGCGGCTGGTTCTACACGCTGATGGCGGTCAACACGATCGTGCACGGCCGCTCGTCGTACGAGAACGTCCTCTGCCTCGGGCACATCGTCGCCGAGGACGGCCGGAAGATGAGCAAGCACCTGGGCAACGTCCTGCTGCCCATGCCGCTCATGGAGCAGCATGGCGCCGACGCGCTGCGCTGGTTCATGGCCGCCAGCGGCTCGCCGTGGCTGCAGCGGCGGGTCGGGCACACCGTGCTGC
>JBOGDX010000387.1:0-3589 GCA_050743225.1 Actinomycetes bacterium
ACGTTCGACCGCACCGTGCGCAGGGCCCGCGCGTCCGACTCGGCGAGCAGCACGTGCGCCGCGCCACGGCTGAGCGCCTCGATGCCCACGGCCCCCGACCCCGCGTAGAGGTCGGCCATCCGTCGGCCTGCGAACGAGCCGATCATCGACTCGAGCGCCGAGAACAGGGCCTCGCGGGCCCGGTCGGACGTCGGCCGGGTGCCGTGTCCGGACGGCACCGCGAGCCGTCGGCCCCGAGCCGCCCCCGCGACGACCCGGGTCACCGGCCGCTCCCGGCGGTCCCGCCTGGGGTCACGCCTTCTCCAGGTAGTCGGAACGCTCGTCGTCGAGCAGCGCGTCGACCGCCCGACGCAGGTCGGCGTTGGCGAACAGGTGGGGATCGGACGCGACCAGGCGCGTCGCCTCCTGCCGCGCCAGCTCGATGAGCTCCTCGTCGCGCAGCACCGAGAGCAGCCGCAGGCTGGAGCGTCGACCCGACTGGGTCGCACCGAGGACGTCACCCTCACGGCGGGCCTCGAGGTCAACCCGGGACAGCTCGAAGCCGTCCACGGTCGCCGCGACCGCGTCGAGCCGCTGCCGGGACGGGCTCCCGTCGGGCATGTCGGTGACGAGAAGGCACAGGCCGGGGGCAGCGCCGCGGCCGACCCGGCCGCGCAGCTGGTGCAGCTGGGAGACGCCGAACCTGTCCGCGTCGAGCACGACCATCGCCGTCGCGTTGGCCACGTCCACGCCGACCTCGATGACGGTGGTCGCCACCAGGACGTCCACCTCCCCCGCGGCGAACCTGCGCATCACGTCGTCCTTGGCGTCGGGCGGCATCCGGCCGTGCAGCACCTCGACCCGCAGACCTGCCAACGGCCCGTCGACCAGGGACGGCGCCACGTCGAGCACCGCGACCGCGGGCCTCAGGGACGGCTCCTCCGTCAGGTCCGGGACCAGCCGCAGTCCACCCGCCTCCTCCGCCGGCTCATCCTCGACGGCGCTCTCGCCGATCCGGGGGCACACGACGTACGCCTGGTGGCCTGCCGCGACCTCCTCGCGCACGCGCTGCCAGGCCCGGTCGAGGAAGTGCGGCTTCTCCCCGACCGGGACGACGTGCGAGGTGATCGGCGAGCGCCCTGCCGGGAGCTCGGTCAGGGTCGAGACGTCCAGGTCGCCGAACACAGTCATGGCGACTGTGCGCGGGATCGGGGTCGCCGTCATCACGAGCACGTGCGGCGGGACCCCGGCCTTGGCGCGCAGCGCGTCACGCTGCTCCACGCCGAACCGGTGCTGCTCGTCGACCACGACCAGCCCGAGGTCGAAGAAGTCGACTGTGTCCTGGAGCAGCGCGTGGGTCCCCACCACGATCCCGGCCTCGCCCGAGGTCACGTCCAGCAGTGCCTGCCGGCGCGCGGCACTGCCTTGCGACCCGGTGAGCAGGGCGACCCGGGTGCCGGCATCGGAGCCACCGAGAAGCCCGCGCTCGGCGAGCGGGCCGAGCAGGGCGGTGATCGACCGGTGGTGCTGCTGGGCCAGCACCTCCGTGGGGGCGAGCAGGGCGGCCTGGCCACCGGCGTCGACGACGGCGAGCATCGCGCGTAAGGCCACGACGGTCTTGCCGGAGCCGACCTCACCCTGCAGCAGACGGTGCATCGGATGGTCCTGCGCAAGGTCCTCGGCCACGTCGGCGGCGACGGCGTCCTGGCCGCCGGTCAGGCGGAACGGCAACCGAGCGTCGAAGGCGGCGAGCAGCCCGGAGCCAGACGGGACCCTGGCCGTCGCCGGGAGGGCGGCCGTCTCGGCTCGCCGCCGGGCCAGCACTACCTGGAGCAGAAACGCCTCGTCGAAGCGCAGCCGCTGCCGGGCCCGTCGTACGTCATCACGGCTGGCTGGCCGGTGCACCAGGCGCAGCGCTTCCCCCAGCGGCAGCAGCTGCTGGCTCTTGCGCACCGCCTCCGGCAGTGGGTCAGGGACGGTGTCGGCCAGGTCGAGGACCGTACCGACGCTCTTGGAGACCGCCCACGACGCCAGCTTCACTGTCGCGGGGTAGACCGGCAGCAGACCCCCGGCGAAGCTGTCGCCGTCGCCGACATGGACCTCGGGGTTCGTCAGCGTCAGCCGGCGGTTGAACACCTCTACCGTGCCCGCGAACAACGCCTCGGTCCCGATGGGCATGGTCCGCTCGAGGTAGCGGCGGTTGAAGAACGTCAGCGTCAGCCGGCGATGCCCGTCGGTCACCACCACGTCGAGCTTGTGCAGCTTGCTGCGGATCTGGCGGCCGGAGACGCCGACGACCGTGACCTGCACCGTCGCCTGCTCGCCGGGCTGCAGGCCCGCGAGATCGGTGAGCTCGCCGCGCTCGTAGTAGCGGCGCGGGTAGTGGCGGAGCAGGTCCTCGACGGTGTGGACACCCAGCCGGGAAGTGAGCTCCTTGGCCGTCTTGTCGCCGACGACCACCCGGACGGGAGCGGAGAGGTCGACCACGTCACTCCACCCCGAGCAGCAGGGGGTAGCGCGGCTGACCCCCTTCGTACACGACGGTGTCCACCTCGGGCCGGGTGCGCCGCAGATGGTCGACGACCGCGCCGGCGAGTGCCTGCGGGTCATCATTGTCCGGCGTCCCGGTCACCAGCGTGACCAGCTCGCCACCGCCGCCCAGCATGCGGTCGGTCACTGTGCAGGCGACCTCCGCCAGGTCCGAGCCGATCACCGCGAAGTCGCCGTCCACGATGCCCAGCACGTCGCCCGGCCGGCACACCCCCGCCATGGTCACCGCGTCCCGCGCCGCCACCGTCACGCCGCCATGCCGGCAGTGGCCGGCGGCGGCCGTCATGGCGACGACGTCGTCCTCGAACCGGCGCTCCGGGTCGTGGACGGCCATCGCGGCGATCGCCTGGACGCTGGCCCGGGTGGGGATGACGGCCACCCGCAGCCCCTCGTCGCGTGCCTTGCCGGCCGCCGCCTCGGCAACGGCCAGGCTGTCGGCGTCGTTGGGCAGCACGACGATGTCGCGGGCCCGCGACGCGCGAAGCCCCGCCAGCATCTCGGCCGTCGACGCGCGCCGCCCGGGCCCGCCTCGCACGACGGTGGCTCCGGTCGACTCGAAGAGCGCACCGAGTCCGTCACCGGCCACCACGGACACGACTGCGCGGCGCTCATCGGCGACGCGGCCCACGGTCGAGCGGGCAGCATCCGCAAAATGCGTCACCCGGATGCGGTGCGGCCGGCCCGCTTCGACACCGGCCTCGACGGCGGCGCCCACGTCGTCGACGTGCACGTGCACGTTCCACGTCGGCTCGGCGCCGACGACCACCAGCGAGTCACCGAGCCCGGCCAGCTTCTCGCGCAGCACCGGGACGGCGTCAGCGGCAGCCTCGAGCAGGTACATCACCTCGAACGCCGGACCGGGCTCTTCGCCGGACGCAGCCTCGGACCCCTCCGGCGCCGAGCCGTGCCTGGGCTCGACGCGCACCGGTGTCGGCTCGGGCGACTCGCCGGTCACCACCGAGACCAGGGCGTCCATCAGCACGCACACGCCACGTCCGCCCGCGTCGACCACCCCGGCCCGACGCAGGACGTCGAGCTGGTCGGGCGTCCTGGCGAGGGC
>JBOGDX010000388.1:0-3586 GCA_050743225.1 Actinomycetes bacterium
TCCCCCGACCATGGAGGTGAACCTCGCCCCGGAGGCGTGGGAGACCATCGACATCGCCGGGATCGGCGAGAAGCCGGCCACCCGGTCCGGACCCCACTTCTTGATCGTGTGCGCGTAGGCGGCGGCGACCATCTCGGTCGCCTCCTCCCAGGTCGCGCGGACCAGCCCGCCCTTGCCGCGAGCGGACTTGTACGCCTTCGCTCGCAGTGGGTTGTCGACGATGTGAGACCACGCCTTGACCGCGTCGCCACCGTGCTGCGACTTGGCTTCGCGGTACATCTGAAGCAGGACACCACGGACGTACGGATAGCGGACCCGGGTGGGCGAGTAGGTGTACCAGGAGAAGGCCGCGCCGCGGGGACAGCCACGGGGCTCGTACTCCGGCTTGTCCGGCCCGACCGACGGGTAGTCGGTCTGCTGGGTCTCCCACGTGATGATCCCGTCCTTGACGTAGACCTTCCACGAGCACGAGCCCGTGCAGTTCACGCCGTGCGTGGACCGGACGACCTTGTCGTGGCTCCACCGGTCGCGGTAGAAGTCGTCCGCCTGCCGGCCACCCTCTTTGGTCAGCGTGCGCAGATCGTCCGAGATGGTCCCTCGGGTGAAGTACCTCCTGCTGGCGACCAGCAGGTCGCTGAGCGATCCGT
Organism: Actinomycetes bacterium; assembly: GCA_050743225.1. Taxonomy (GTDB): domain Bacteria; phylum Actinomycetota; class Actinomycetes; order JACCUZ01; family JACCUZ01; genus JBOGDX01. The sequence continues at coordinate 648 of JBOGDX010000388.1, forward strand.
CCAGGCCAGGCTTGGTGTCGGTCACGGTGTGGTCCCCCCGAGGTTGGCTGTTCGACGGACGATGGTGAGCGTGAGCGCGAGGGTGACGGCAGAGGCGACGGCGAGCAGCCACAGCCCGATCGCATAGGACTCCGTACGGCCGTAGACGTACCCCATGAGCAAGGGCGGCACGAACCCGCCCAGTCCGCCCGCCGCGCCGACGAGCCCGGTGACGCCACCGACGCGGCTCGGGTCGGTGACTCGCGCGATCAGGGCGAAGGTGGCGCCGCTGCCGGCACCCAGGGCCGCGGCCATCACGAGGAAGGCCACGGTGCCGATCCCGTCGAGCGGCGGCGTGCCGGCGGAGATGGCCGCGCACACGGTGACCACGCCGAAGACGGCGGTCAAGACGGGGATCGCGCCCAGTCGGTCCGACAGCCAACCACCGGCCGGACGCATCAGCACGGCGACGACGACGAAGCCGGCCATCCGGTTGGCGGCGTCCGCAGGGTCCAGGCCGTGCGCAGTCTTGAGGTAGGCGGGCAGGTAGACAGAGAACGCGACGTAGGCGCCGAACGCGACGGCGTACAGGATGCAGGCCTGCCAGGTGATCGGCAGCTTCGCGGTCGCGATCAGCCTGGTGGCCAGGGGCACGGTCGGAACCGTTCGGCCGGGCGCGTCCCGGAGAACCAGCCAGGCCGTCACGGCGTACACCGCGAGAACGACGGCCGTGAGAACGAACGGAGCGCTCTCGCCGACGTTCGTGAACACCTTGACCGTGGTGAGGGCGCTGAGCGCGGTGCCGCCCATTCCCGCGCCGAAGATGCCGATGGCCAGGCCTCGCCGGTCAGGCGGGAACCAGGCGTTGACGAACGGGACGCCCACGGCGAAGGCCGTTCCGGCGATCCCGAGGAAGAAGCCGCCCACGAGGAGCAGAGCGTAGGAGTCGATGGCCACGAAGCCGATGAACAGGATCGGCACGATGGTGACCGCCGAGACGAGCGGGAACATGACCCGCCCGCCGTACCGGTCGGTGAGTGCCCCGACGATGATCCGACCCAGGGATCCCACCAGAACCGGGACCGCCACGAGTAACGCGACGTCGGACTCACTCAACTCGCCTAACGTCCCAGTGTCTCGGAACATCGGGCCGAGCGGGCTGATCAGGGCCCAGGCCCAGAAGTTTACAGCGAATCCGATGGTCGCCAGGGCCAGCATCAACCATGGCGACCGCACCGCCCCCCGTGTGTGACTCTCCTGGGCATGAAGCGTCATGGTCTTACCCACCATTCCGAGTCTCGTCGTCGGCGTCAATGCAGCGACACGCGGCGTCCGTCGACACGACGGGGCGTCAGCTTGATCATGAGCGATCGTTCACCTGGCGCCCAGGGACCCAGTCGCGTGCTGCTGTCCAGCGCTCTCGCGGCCTCCTCGGCATCAACGGTTGCCGTCGATCCTCGAAGCAGCACGTTCCAGCCGCGTTGGAAAAGATCCTCGTGGTGGTCGACCTCGAAGGCGACGTCATCGCATCCTTCCCCAAGCCGGGCGATCGTCGTGCCGGGATTGGTACGGAAGTACACGGCGAACTCGAAAAGGATGAAGTTCACCGGGAGGATGACGATGCCCTCGTCAGTGCTGAATGCCAGACGGCCGACGGTCGTCGTGTCCAGCAGGCTCCAGCAGTCGTCGGGCTCGATCTCCGTCAGGTGGCCGCCTCGTAGAGCGGCCCGCGGGGGCAGGGACATGGTCGGTTCCTTCGTGCGTCGTGGTTGTGGTCTTCATCGATGCTCGCCGAGTTCTTGCTGGCGCGCCACGGTCCTTGGTCCCGAGCCAGAGTGAGGAGAGTCCCGGGACTCGGTCATTCCCGTGACGGGTGGTGATCGGATGCATAGGCGTGCAGGACGTTCGATGTGGCGTCACCGGTGTGGAGGAACTTCGCGTCGATCATGGCTGCGAAGTCGTCGAGCGCACGGAGAAGGAGGTCGCCGGCATGCCGGACCTCCTCATGACCCGACACGCCCCCGGCGTTTCCCAGCTCCACGGCGTAGCCGAGATTGGCCGCCAGCGAGTCCGACTCCTCATCCGTGCGGAAGTAGTAGGTCTCGGGGTAGTCGCCGAGGTCGACCCGAACGTTCACCACGCTCGCGCACAGGTCGTCGAGCAAGCGTGCGGCGCCGGCAGCCCCGAAGTGGTGGATCACCCTCACGCTGTCCGCGCGACGCAGCAAGGCGAGGCGAATGGCGAGAGCCTTCCGCCGCGCCAGTGCCGGATAGACCTGGAGCACCCAGGAAACGGCAACCGTGAGCATCGCGAAGCCGAACAGGGCTTCCAGCGGGTTGACCACTCGCAGCCAGTCGGACGCTGGATAGACGTCGCCGAATCCCAGCGTTGAGATCGTGACGAGCGAGATGTAGATCGCGTCGATAAAGGACGTCCCACCGGTATGCAGGGAGGTGAAGCCCTCAGGCACGTGCGGCCAGTAGATCAAGGCCCATCCCAGCACGGCCAGCACACCCCAGACGCTGATCACCGCGAGCATGGCCAAGGGACCGGTGAGCTGGCTGTGATGCGACCACCGCCAGATCGACTCGAGCATGGTGCGGCTGAGGAATCCCTGTGCACCCGGATGCGCCAGTGTGCGAAAGATGTCGAGCAGCACGGTCAGAACGATCGCCGCGCCGATCGCCGGGAGCACCCAGTTCATCCGAGATCCTCAGTGCGCCGAGGCGTCGGCTCGGCCGCGTAACACCTGGACGCGTGGTTCGCCCGGTCCAGCCGTGTCCCACGGAACCACGCCGGCTCCCTCATGCCCGAGGTTCATTGGGAGGCCGTGGACGTACCGGGCCCAGGCTCCGGCTGGTCGATGTCGACGACCTCGGGCGGCTGCCGATCGCGCGATACTGCAGCGCCTTCATGGCGACGATCTCCTCAGCGCTCGGAGACGCGCCCCGCTTGTGCCC
>JBOGDX010000389.1:0-3574 GCA_050743225.1 Actinomycetes bacterium
TCGACCGGATCGGCTTCGCGTTCCAGGTCAACTGGCACTCCGCCGGGCAGTGGCTGCTCTACGCCGAGGGCTGGCAGACCAGCACGCCCACCGCGGACGACCCGATCTACTACGCTATGTCCGGCAGCCTGGACGACCCGGCCATCGCCGACTTCCACCCGGGCCTGAGCTCGGATGTCCTCTACGTCACCAACGGTGAGACCACCGACTACGCGCACGCTGTGACAGGCGCATTGGCGTGGACACCGGAGCTGTCCGAGGGGTGCGACGGCTGTGGCTTCGTCTTCCCCGACGACGAGGCGCTGGTGCAGGCAGAGTTCGAGCGCAACCTGCCATTCGCCAGGTCGGTGGCCAACTCGGCGGTCGACCCCGATGACCCGAAGACGGTCACGGGGATCACGACCAAGCCGTTCTACGTCGACAGCGACGACCCGTACAAGAGCAGCAACCCGGGTGTCCAGCTGAGCTTCGCCAGGTCTTACGGCGACCCGCAGCCGGTCGCGGTGGTGGCCAAGCGGAGCCTTGGTGCCGTCACGGTGAAGTACAGCATCAACGGCGGCGCGGTGCAGTCGGCACCCACGTCCGAGTGGGAGGGCGGGTCGAGGTACGACCCGGCGTCGGTCTACTACCACCAGATGCGAGGCGTGGTGACCGGCACCGACCCCGGCGACTCGGTCGAGGTCTGGTTCGAAGGTGGCGGCCAGCGGAGTGAGTCGTTCACGTACCAGGCCGTCTCCGAGAGCGGGAACCGTGTGCTCGTCGTGGCGGCCGAGGACTACACCGGCGCCTCGCCAGTGCAGGATCCGGCAGGCCCGCACTTCGTCACTCAGTACACCGACGCATTGGCCGCCAACGGCCAGGATGCGGACGTCTACGACATCGACGCCGCCGGACGAATCGCCCCGGACGCACTCGGAGTGCTCAGCCACTACGACGCCGTCGTATGGGAGACCGGAAACGACCTGGTCACCCGCACCGCCGGCCGTGCTGGCGGCAATGCCGACCGGCTGGCAATCGACGAACTGCTCGAGTTCCGCTCGTACATGAACGAGGGCGGCAAGGTGCTCCTCGCAGGCGACTCCGCCGGCCAGCAGTACACCAACGCCGCCGTGGGCAACCAGTTGTACGACCCCAAGGGCGAGATCGCCTGCAACCCGCTTCCCGCGGGTACGGACCCGCGGCGCTGCCTGCCCACGTTCGGGTCGTTCGGCGGTGGCGACACCACCAACGACGTGCTGCAGTACTACCTGGGTGGCTACGTAGCCGTCGCCAACGACGGTCACGTCGGAGGCGCGGCGTTCGACTCGACAGGCGTCGACGACCCGTTCAGGGGCCTCACGTGGGGTCTCGACGATCCCATCTTCGCTGGTAACACGTTCCGGAGGTCGTCGTTCCTTGCCACCAGCGGCGTCCTGCCGGTCGACCAGTTCAAGCAGTTCGACAGCTGGGCCGCGGCGCGGTACGACAAGCCGGGCGGTCCGTTCGATCCGCACACCGGCACGCAGTACGTCTACTCGCAGATCGCGGACGTCTCCTACAAGCGGCTCACCCGCGAGATCGCGGTGCCGGCCGGAGGCGGGTCGCTGACCTTCTGGACGTCGTACGACACCGAACCCGCCTGGGACCACCTGTTCGTCGAGGCGCGCTCTCCCGGCGGTGACGACTGGACGACGCTGCCGGACGCCAACGGGCACACGACGACGGCGACCGGCCAGAGCTGCCCCGCGGGATGGGTCGAGCTGCACCCGCACCTCGCGCACTACCAGACCTGGGACGGCGTCAGCGCGTGCACGGCGACCGGCACCACCGGCGCCTGGAACGCCGCGAGCGGGAACTCCAGTGGTTGGCAGGAGTGGAGGATCGACCTCTCGGCGTACGCCGGCGAGAACGTCGAGATCTCCATCGCCTACGCCAGCGACTGGGCATCGCAGGGCATCGGCGTCTTCCTCGACGACATCACGCTCCCCGACGGGACGAGCACATCGTTCGAGACCGGTCTGGACGGCTGGGCGATCGCCGGGCCGCCCGCGGGCAGCGCACCCAACGTCAACAACTTCACCCGAACCGACGCATCGGGCTTCCCGGTCGGCAACGCGATCTCCACGCCGCACTCGCTGCTGCTGGGGTTCGGACTAGAGGGCGTCTCGACTGCAGACGAACGCAACGCAGTGATGGGTCGGGCGCTCGACCACCTGCTGGAGTAGGAGGATGCAGGCACGTTCGTGAGCGCTGAAGCCGGGGTGGACGAACGGTTCACCCCGCTTCGTCGCTATGGGTCGTAGCAGATGCCGCGCGCACACCCGTGCAGGTCGGGAAACTGACGAGATCCTCGAGCCGTTTGTGTTCGAGGAAGCCGCCGCGACGTCGAAGCTCGTCGTTTGCTATCCGGCGGGCGAGCTAACGAAAGGCGATGGGTGCATACGGGACCAGCGCGACTGCGCGAATGCAGGTGTAGCGTTCCCTGCCAATCGCGGAGAGGAGGACTCATGCGAATCCGCACCTTCGTCATCTCCATCGGTGCAGGACTGCTCCTGGCGCTCGCAGCGAGCGTGGTCGCGCTGGCCGACGATGGCGGGCGCCCGTTTGCGACGACACTGACCGGGGCGGCAGAGGTACCTGGGCCGGGGGACCCTGACGGAAGCGGGACGGCCGCAATCAGGCTGAACGTGGGCCAGGGAGAGGTCTGCTTCGAGCTCGTGGTCTCGGGCATCGCACCCGCGACAGCGGCTCACATCCATGTTGGTCCCGCCGGGGTGGCGGGCCCGGTTGTCGTTCCGCTCCCTGCGCCCACGTCGGGCACGTCGAGCAGCTGCGTGACGGGCGTTAGTCCGGAGCTCATCAAGGCGATCACACAGAACCCGCAGAACTACTACGTGAACGTCCACAACGCGGACTTCCCGGCGGGTGCTTTGCGCGGACAGCTGAGCAAGTAGCCGAGCGTCGAAGTGGGGTCGGTTCCGGCCCACCCCACTCGCAGCGACTCTCGCCGTCGAGCAGTTTCGGTAGTGGAGCGTACCGGGATCGAACCGGTGACCTCCGGCTTGCAAATCCGAACGGGCGCGTGCGCAACGTCGCGTAACACGGTTCGACGCCAGTCCGCTGCCACCGCGCTGCCACCCAGCGCCCTCGGCTAGCAGGCCCCAGCGGTCTACGCTGCAGCCCGCATCCACCAATGAGCGACTCTCGCTGAATGCGGCACCTATGTCACGTGGTTTAGGTCGTGGCCGTCGCGTACTGCGGGCGCCCGGTGGGCCGGTAGACCTGGATCGTCACCCCGCTGGGGGTGGTCCGCGAGTCGACCAGCTCAAGTGCTATGTCCGGGCCGGTGGCGGGGAATAGCCGCGTGCCCTGGCCGACGACCACGGGATAGGTGAGCAGGGTGATCTCGTCGACCAGGTGGTTATCGACGAGCCAGCGGACCAGGTTGCCGCTGCCGTGCACTTGCAGTTCGCCTCCCGGCTTGGCTTTCAGCTCGCCGACGGCGGCCGCGACGTCTCCGGAGAGGACGGTCGTGTCCGCCCATTGCGGGTCGGTGAGCGTGGTCGATGCCACGTACTTGGGCCGCGTGTTCAAC
>JBOGDX010000390.1:0-3574 GCA_050743225.1 Actinomycetes bacterium
CAGGTAGACCATGCACAGCGCGGTCAGGCCCGAGGTGAGCAGCACGAGCGGCGCGGAGATGCCGTCGATGCCGAGGTGGAACCGCAGGCCCAGCGACGGCACCCACTCGACGTCGGTCTGGGGCGAGGTCGCGGCGGCCCACACCGACACGGCGAACGTCGCAGTCGTGACCAGGGTGCCGAACCGTGCCGCGAGGCGCTCGGACCGTCGCGGCGGGCCGACGAGCAGCAGCAGGGACCCGGCCAGCGGGAGCGCCAGCATGAGCGGCAGTAGCACCTCGGTCACTAGGGCACCATCCTTTCTGCGGATGCCCGATGGGTGTTCGTGAAAGGGACTCGGCGGGGGCCGAGGTGACGGCCCGGTTCGGTCGGTCTTCGAGGGCCTGCATGACACCGCCGCCCTCGGTCCTCCCGGGGTCGCAAACCGGCATCAGGAAGATGCGCCGCAGAGCGCCAGTTAGTGACCGTCCGGTGGTCGATCCTCTCGCCGAGTCGTCGCTGCCAACCTGAGGAGCCCTGTTGTCTGAGGAGACCCCTGAAGTCGTCTACGTCGGCCTGGACTGGGCCGCTGCTACCCATGCCGTCTGCGTGATGTCCGCCGCCGGGAAGGTGCTGGCGCAATTCACGATCGAGCATACGAGCGACGGCATCGCATCGCTGATCCGTCGGCTGGCCAAGCACGGCGACCCGACCGATCTGCAGGTCGGGATCGAGCGCCCCAACGGACGACTGGTCGACCTGCTGCTCGAAGCCGGACATCCGGTGATCCCGGTGTCCCCGAACGCGATCAAGACCTGGCGTGAGGGCGAGGTCATCTCCGGAGCGAAGTCCGATACCGGTGACGCGATCGTGATCGCGGAGTACCTGCGGCTGCGGCACCACCGACTCCACCCGGTCCAGCCCTACTCGGCCGAAACCAAGGCACTGCGCACCGTTGTCCGTACCCGTGACGACATCGTCGAGATGCGAGTCGCAGCGACCAACCAGCTCAGCGCTCTGCTGGACGACCACTGGCCCGGCGCCAAGGAGATCTTCGCCGACGTGGAGTCCCCGATCAGCCTGGCGTTCCTGCGCCGCTATCCCACCGCCAAAGCGGCTGCCCACCTCGGCGAGAAGCGCCTCGCGGCGTTCCTGACCAAGAATGGCTACTCCGGCCGCCGCCCCGCCAGCGTGCTGCTCGCCCGCCTCAGGTCGGCACCCGCGGGCACCAACGACCCGGTCCTGACCGAGGCCGTCCACGACGCCGTGCTCGCCCTGGTCACCGTGCTCGACGCACTCAATGTCGCCGGCAAGAACCTGGACCGCTCCGTGGTCGCCCACCTCGGGGAGCACCCGGACGCCGAGGTCTTCACGTCGCTGCCAAGGTCGGGTCAGATCAACGCCGCCCAGGTGCTCGCCGAGTGGGGCGATTCCCGGGCAGCCTACGACGGACCCGACTCGGTCGCCGCCCTCGCCGGCGTCACCCCAGTGACAAAGGCCTCCGGCAAACAACACGCCGTGCACTTCCGCTGGGCCTGCAACAAGCGCTTCCGACGAGCCCTCACCACCTTCGCCGACAACAGCCGCCACGAAAGCCCGTGGGCCGCGCACGTCTACGCCCAAGCCCGCGCCCGCGGACACGACCACCCCCACGCCATACGCATCCTCGCCCGCGCCTGGATCCGCGTGATCTACCGCTGCTGGAACACCGGCCAGCCCTACAACCCCCACCTGCACGGCGGAGCACAGAAGTTGCCGATCGCGGCCTGAGGTTGACTCAGGAAGTGTCATGACAGGGACACCACCCCGAGGACGAGCAGGAGTACGCCCGCCAGCAGCCCGGTCAGGTAGGCCTGCACGTTGCCGCCCTGGGTGCGTGTCACGAGCCCGGACAGCCGGCCCGTCTCGGATCCGGTGCCGCGCACGGCTCCGCCGACCACCTCGTCGTCGGTCCACAGGACGGCTGCGGTGGCGGCCCGGACGGGCCGGACGAACGCGCGGTCGTACAGCTCGTCGACGTAGAACGCGCGCTCCAGCGCCGGCCGCAGCCGCCAGGCCGCGCTCGGGTCCGCCGCCGGCGCCCGCCGCCAGGCAAGGTAGACCGCGGCCGCCCCGACGAGGGAGGCAGCGACCGAGAGCACCGACGTGCCCAGGTGCGGCGCGAGGTCGACCGACGCTTCGGCGTCCAGCCAGTTGGGCAGACCGGAGTAGCCGATCCCGAGGAAACCGAGGAACACCGACGGGACGGCCAGGGCGACCAGCGGCCAGCGCATGGTGCGCGGTGGCTCGTGGGCGGCCATCGGCGACCGGGCCCCGCCGAAGAAGGTCATCAGCCACAGGCGCGTCACGTACGCCGCGGTGACCGCGATCGTCGCCACGGCGAGCATGAGGACCAGCCACGCGGCCCAGGACGCGACGGGACCCTCGTGCAGGGCCGCCTCCTCGGCCGCGCCGAGGACGGCCTCCTTGGAGAAGAAGCCGGCGAAGGGTGGCAGCCCGGCCAGCGCCACCAGCCCGATCGACATCGTCGCGAAGGTCACCGGCATCGACCGCCGGAGCCCGCCCATGTCCGGCATCAGGTTGGTGCCGACGGCGTGGATGACCGATCCGGCGGCGAGGAACAGCAGTGCCTTGAACCCGGCATGGGTGAGCAGGTGGAAGATCGCGGCCGCCGACGAGCCGACGGCCAGCCCGGCCAGCATGTAGGCGAGCTGGCTGACCGTGGAGTAGGCGAGCACCCGCTTGATGTCGTCCTGGGCCAGTGCCGCCAGCGCGGCGCCCAGCATGCTGACCCCGGCGATGACGGCCATCACGGCCAGCGTCGCCGGGGCGGCCAGGAACACGTCGTACAACCGGGCTACCAGGTAGATGCCGGCCGCGACCATCGTCGCCGCGTGGATGAGCGCGCTGATCGGGGTGGGGCCGGCCATGGCGTCCGGCAGCCAGGTGTGCAGGGGGAACTGCGCCGACTTCCCGACCACTCCACAGAGCAGCAGCAGCGTCGCGACGGTTGCCGTCCGCTCCGAGAGGTCGGCGTCCAGGACAGCGCGGATGCTGAACGAGCCGACGGTGGACCCGAGCAGGAAGATCCCGAAGAGGAACCCGACGTCGCCCAGCCGGGTGACGACGAACGCCTTGACCGCGCTGGCGCGGGCGTCCTCCTGCTCCCAGTGGTGGCCGATGAGGAAGTAGGAGCAGACGCCCATGACCTCCCAGCCGACGAGCAGCACAAGGAGGTCGTCGGCGAAGACGACGAGGAGCATCGCGGCGGTGAAGAGCGAGACGAGCGCGGCGTACGACGAGTAGCGCGGGTCGCCCTTCAGGTAGGCCGTGGAGTAGACCTGCACCGCGAACGCCACGGCTCCGACCGCGAGCGAGACCAGCGCGGCCAGCCCGTCGACCCGCAGGTCGACGCCGAACGTGGGACCGCCGGTCTGGATCGCGACCAGCCGGGCCGCCTCGTCGAGCTCGCCACGCGGCGAGGGCGAGTCGAGGATTGCCATCGCGGTCAGCACGAGCGTCGCCAGCAGGGTGACGCCGCTGCCGCCGACTGCCAGGGGCACGACGGCGCGCGGCCAGCGCGGGCCCGCCAGCAG
>JBOGDX010000391.1:0-3572 GCA_050743225.1 Actinomycetes bacterium
GTTGAGGGTGTTGACGACGACCGCGGTGCCGCGGCCGAGCCAGGAGGCGACCCGGGCCACCGCCCGCGCCGCGGCCGCGTCACCGGCGGCTGCTGCGGCCACCACCTCGCGCACGCCGGTCAGCCCTCCCCCGGCCGGTCGGCCGGCCAGCTCGAACAGCCGCTCCTCGCCGCACTCGGTCTCCCAGCAGCCGGCGGACCCGCAGTGACAGGGCAGGCCGCCCAGGTGGACGACGACGTGCCCGACCTCACCGGCGTACCCCGCTCGACCGCCCAGCGGGCGCCCACCGGCGATGATCCCGGCCCCGATGCCCGAGTGGCCGGACAGGTAGACCGCGTCGTCCACCCCCGCCGCGGCGCCGCGCACGTGCTCGGCCAGGATGCCCAGGTCGGCGTCGTTGCCCACGCTCACCGGCAGGCCCAGTCCTGCCGCGACCACGGCGCCGAGGGGGACGTCGCGCCAGCCGAGGTTCGGCGCCAGCCGCACCTGGCCGTCTTCGCGGCGCACGATGCCGGGCACCGCTATCCCGGCCCCGACGACCACCGCGTCCCCGCCGACCTCGCCGACCAAGGCGGCGGCCTCCTTCTTGATCGTCGCCGAGACGGCCCGGTGCCCGCGTGCGCCGCGCGGCCACCTGCGGTCGCGGCGTGACAGCACGACACCGCCGAGACCGACCCGGGCAACCGTCAGGTGGGTCACGCCGACGTCGACCGCGAGCACCTGCACGCGCTCGGACTCCGGCGACACGACGTGGGAGGGTCGGCCCCCGCTGCTCGTCGCCCGGTCGCCCGGCCGGTCGGCTCGACCCGCCTCGTCGCGGACCAGGCCGGCCGCCACGAGGTCTCCGGTGAGGTCGCCGATCGTGCTCCGGTTGAGCCCGAGGTCGACGGTGAGCCGGCTGCGGGCGGTCGCTCCGTGGACGTGGACGTACCTCAGCAGGGTCGACAGGTTCCTCCGACGCACATCCTCGGACCTCGCCCCGCGCGGACCCCGACCCACTTCAGTCATGGACGGCCCGCTAGCCCCGCCCCGACGCCGCCGCCCGTCTGCGCGACAGCGCGTCGACGCCGGCCGCAAGCAGCAGGACGAGCCCGGTCACCATGAAGACCACGGCCGCGGGCTGGTTGAGGAGGCCCATGCCGTTCGCGACGACTGCGACGACGAGGCCGCCGATGATCGCGTCGACGGGTCTGCCCTTCCCGCCGAAGAGGCTGGTTCCACCGATGACCGCGGCTCCCACGGCGTACAGAAGGGTCTCTCCGCCGCCGGTCGTGGGGGTCACGGAGTTCACCCGGCTGGCGAGCAGGACCCCCGCAACGGCCGCGATCGTGGAGCACAGGACGAAGCACAACAGCCTGATGCGCGCCACGTTGATGCCCGCCCGCCGGGCAGCCTCCGCGTTGCCGCCGACGGCGTAGACGTGGCGGCCGAACAGTGTGCGGTTCAGCAGGAAGGTGAACAGGACGAGCAGCACCAGCACGACCGGGATGACGAGGGGGACACCCTTGATCGAGCTGACGAGCGGGTTGCGGCTGCGTTCGATGCTCAGGTAGTACGTGCACAGCCCGAGCAGGATGGCGAGGCTCACGATCTTCAGCAACCACACGGTGAGTGTCTGGGCGACCAGCCCTCGGGACTGCCGGCTCGACATCTGACGGAACGACACTGCGGCGTACCCGGCGAGGAGGACGACGAGCAGTACCCAGCCAAGCCACACCGGCAGGTTCTTGGACATGATCGCGAGGACGGTGTCGCTCTGGATCCGGATCGTCCCGCCCTCGCCGATGATCTGCAGCAGCAGGCCCTGCAGACCGAGGAAGGCCGCGAGGGTCACGACGAACGACGGGATGCCGACCCGCGACACGAGCACACCGATGACCAAACCGATGAACGCGCCGCTGGCAAGGCACACCAGCACGCCGAGCCACCAGGGCAGGTCGTTGCGGGTGGAGACGACCCCCAGCATGGCGCCGGCCACCCCCGCGGTGTAGCCGGCGGACAGGTCGATCTCGCCGATGAGCAGGACGAACACCAGGCCCATCGCGATGACGATGACGGCGGCGCTCTGGATCAGCAGGTTGGCGAAGTTGAACGCGTTGGTGAACGTGTCGGGTCGTAGCGCGGAGAAAACGATCAGGAGCGCGGCGAGGCCGAGGATCGCGGGCAACGGTCCCACGTCGCCGCCGCGCACCCGGGCGATGTACTCCCGCGCGGCCTCACGCAGGCTGGCGCTCGGCGTCTCGGGGACGCTCTCGACCTCGTCCTCGACCAGGCTCTTGCTCATGGCGTCGCTCCGCGCTCGGTGGAGCCCTCGTCGTCTGCCGGCTCCGGTCCGACCTCGGTCGCATCGGTCACCTCGATGTGACCCGCCTCCTCGACGAGGGTTCCTCCGGTGATGAGCTTGACGACCTCGGAGTGGGTCACGTCCCTGGCCTCGACCTGCGCGGTCATCCGCCCGAGGTACAGGACCGCGATGTCGTCCGCCACGGCCAGCACGTCGTTCATGTTGTGGCTGATGAGAACCACCGCTAGCCCGCGGTCGGCCAGCCGGCGCACGAGTCGCAGCACCTGCTCGGTCTGGGCGACACCCAGCGCCGCCGTCGGCTCGTCGAGGATCACCAGCTTGGAGTTCCAGAGCACCGCGCGGGCGATGGCCACCGTCTGGCGCTGGCCGCCGGAAAGGCTCGCGACCTTCTGCCGGATCGACTTCACGGTGCGGACCGACAGTCCGGCCAGCGTCTCGGCGGCGCGCTCCTCCATGGTGATCTCGTCCAGGAACCCCGATGACAGCGCCTCACGCCCCAGGTAGAGGTTCTGGACGATGTCGAGGTTGTCGCACAGAGCGAGGTCCTGGTAGACGACCTCGATGCCGAGCGCGTTCGCCTGCTTGGGGTTGGTCACGTGGACCGGTTGCCCGTCGAACATGTAGTCGCCGCTGTCGAACGGATGGATGCCGGCGACGCCCTTGATGAGGGTGCTCTTGCCGGCACCGTTGTCGCCCACGAGCGCGGTGACGCGCCCGAGGGAGACGGTCAGGTCGACGTCGTGCAGGACCTGCACGGCGCCGAAGTGCTTGTTGACCCCCCGCAGCGCGAGAAGCGGACCCGCGCCGGTGGCAGGCTCCGGTCTCGCCTCGGTCGTCGTGGTTGTCATGGCACCTCGCCTGCGTCGGTGGTCGTGAGTAGCCAGGCAGCACGCGGGGTGCGTGCGTGCGGTGCGGGGGCCCGGCCAGCTGACCGGCGGACCGGGCCCCGCGACCTGTTACGAGAGACCGAGCTTGGTGCAGTCGGCCGCAAAGTTGCCGGTGCACACCTTCTCGACGGTCGTGTAGCCGGCGTCGAACGGCTCCTTGATGTTGTCCTGCGTGATCCACACCGGGGTGGCGAAGACCGACTGCACCATCTTCCCGGTCTGGGTGTCCTCGACCTCACCGTTCACCAGACTGTCCGCGCCCTCGCCCTTCAGGATCGCGATCGCGAGGTCGGCCGCAGCCTTTGCTTCCAGGTCGACGTCCTTGAACACGGTGCCGCACTGGGTTCCGGCGATGACGCGCTGCAGGCCCTCGTCCGACG
>JBOGDX010000392.1:0-3571 GCA_050743225.1 Actinomycetes bacterium
CCGATCTCGGTCACCATCCAGCCGGCGAGCGTCGCCACCCAGCCCGAGAAGGTGAAGCCGGCAAACGCCCAGAGCAGCCAGCGCGGCGTGCTCTTCCTCAGGACGAAGCTCCCGCCCCAGGAAAGCAGCAGCATCAGCACGCCCATGCCGGTCAGGATCCCCGCGACCAGCCCGACGGAGAGCGCGTAGGGAGCGGCGTGCAGCGGCTCGTCGCTCTCGACCGGCGGGATGGCCTCGCTCTGCATCGCGAAGGCGCCGATGCCCGACCCGGCCTTGTTCAGCTCCCGGGCGAACACCTCGGCCGCCACGTTGGCGATGTCCGCGGAGGTCTGCGCGTCCCTGGCGTGGCCTTCCACGCGCATCACGAGCGAGTCCTGCTCGACCACGACCGACGCGCGTCGCGGCACGACGTCCTCCGGGTCGCCGCCGTCGCCGAACTGGTTGATGATCTCCCGGGCGACCAGGCCGTCGTTGAAGACCGCGGCGCCGTAGCGCGGCAAAACCTTGACGTCGGCGTTGAGGTCGACGGCGACGACCAGCGCCTCCGCGGTGTACTTGGGGGTCTGGCCCAGCTGGCGGATCGGCAGCAGCACGCCGACGATGACGGCGCACAGCAGCACCAGCCACGCGTACCGCAGGACACCCCAGCGGAGGACGGCGACGGCGTCGCCCGTCTGGCCGCCCTCCCCCTCCAGGAACGTGCTGGCCAGCGGCGCCGGGGTCGGCACGACGCTGCCCTGGGTGACCGGCTGCAGTCTGGGCCTCCTCTCGGTCATGACGCCGACCTCAGCACGACGACATGCCCGATGTTGGGCCCGGAGACGGTGGCCTGGGCCACGAGCGCTCCGGTCGGACCCCCCGAGGACTGCGTGCGGCCGGCGGTCTCCCCGGTGATCGGGTAGGTCACCCCGGACGGGGAGGTGACCTCGGTCAGCTCGGAGGTCCCGGTCGGCTGGGTGATCGTAGCGCTGCGGGCCACGCCGACGAGGCCGATGACGAAGGATCCCGCGGAGGCGGACACCGACGGCGCCGTGATCGAGGCGGACTTGGCGGTGACCTGCCCTCCGGAGTCCTCGACCGGGCCGGACGACGAGGCTCCGGCGAACACCAGCAGCGACCCCACGGCGGCCGGCCTGGCCCCGAAGGTCCAGGTGTAGGAGCCGGGCTCGCCGACCGTGGCGACCCGGTAGAACGTGGCCTTCTGCATCTTCGTCCCGTTCACGTCGTGGCGGACCTGCTGCCAGCCGGTCGGCACGGTGAGCGCCGACCTGCCGCGGTAGTCGACGCTGGCGACCATCACGTCACCAGGCTGCGCCACCACCGGCACCGACAGCGACAGCGTCTTCTCAGCGGCGTTGGCCGCCGTGGTCGAGGCGCGCAGCGTGACGATGCCGGCCGGTGGGTCGCCCGGCACCGTGACCTGCACCGGTGGCGACGACGGGTCGGAGGTGTTGCCGGCCGCGTCGAAGGCCTCGACCGTGTAGGAGTAGGTCTGGCCGGCAATGACGTCGGTGTCGGTGAACGACGTGGCGGACGTCGTATAGACGGTCGTTCCGCGACGCAGCGTGTATCCAGTCACCGCGACGTCGTCGTCCGAGGCGTTCCAGCTGAGGTCGACCTGCCCGGCCGATGGAGTCGCGGTGAGACCCGTCGGGACGTCGGGGTCCGTCGTGTCGCCGCCTCCGGCCAGGTCCATCTCGGCGTGCACGTAACGCTTCCTGCTCTCCGCGACGGCGAGCAGCACCATGCCGGTCTCCGCGGTCACCGGCTGCTTGCTCCCGGTGACGTTGTTCAGCGTCGCGGTGTCGTCGATGAACTTCGCGCCGAGCCCGGGACCGAAGCTGGGGTTCGAGAGCGAGGTCTTCTTGTAGTAGATGTCTCCGCCGGTGACGGGTGCGGTGGCGAAGAAGTACAGCTCCTGGTTGGTCTGGTCGATCTGGATGATCGGCCGTGTGTGGTCGTTGGCGACGGTGCCGGCGACGACGAAGCTCCAGTCTCCGCTGCCGTCCGGGTTGGGCGTGCGCACCAGGACCCCGACGAGCGGCGCATTGGGACCGACGAAGTCCTGCGAGGTCTTGATCGCCGCGTACACCCGACCCTGGGCGTCGTCGACGACGGTCTTGAGGTTGATGTGGTCGTCGGCCAGGTCCGTGCCCGCCAGTGCGTTCTCCACCGTCCATACCTGGTCGCCGGCGCCGTCGGTGTGGACCGCCATCCGGAAGGCGTCCGAGCCCTGGTCGGACCACATCACACCGATCTTCCCGCCGAAGGCGATGACCGAGGAGATGTCGTCGCCCTGGATGACGACATCTGGCACGGCGGGCTGGTAGCCGGCCGTCCAGTTGAGACCGTTCGGGTCGGAGTGGGCGACCCAGACCCGCGCACTCTTGGTGTAGGTGACCCAGAAGCGCCCGGTCGAGTCGCGGTCGATCGCGGCGGACTCGGACCCGCCGCCGGTGTTCACCGTGAGGGGGAACCCGGGCAGCAGCGACCAGCTGCGGCCACCGGAGCTGTACGCGAAGCGGGTCACCCGCATCGACTGGGTGCCCTCGCGGGAGGCCACGGTCAGCCGGCCCTCGGCGGCGTCCCAGTGCGCGTCGCCGGTGGCGTCGAGCCGGTCGTCGACCTGCGTTCCCGTGTCGCGCCACGTGTGGTTGGCGAGCAGCTCGAAGATGTGCACCCGGTCGTCGGAGCTGCTGACCATCAGCGCCCACCAGGCGCCGTCGGTGTACCAGAGCTTGCTCTGCGGCTTGTTCTCCGTCGGGCGATGGACGGTGGAGTCGTACGTCGGGCCGGTATAGGTGACCGGCACTCCGACGGCGGCGCTGGCGTCACCGGCCACGGCCGTCACCATGGCGATCCCGGTCAGCGCCGCGGTCGTCGCGGCCACCAGCCGGCGAATGCCCCGGCGCTGCGGTGGGCGGCGGTGGGCTCCCCCGGCGGCGGGTCGGCGGTGCTCCGTCCGACGGTGTGTGGTCATGGTCGTCCTCCGGTGGTGCCGTGTCGGTCGGCGGTCCCCCTGAGATCGTGTGCTGCAGTACGGACGCGACCGGCCGGGTCAGCGCGTCGAGGTCGAACGGGTAGGGGTGCTTGAGCTGGTAGGCGTCGCGCCCGGCGAACAGGCTGCGCAGCAGCTCCGCCTCGATCGCCTCGGCGCGCTCGACAACGTCGCTGCTGCGGTCGGGGAAGGCGAAGCGGAACTGGCGGTAGTGCGCCAGGAACGCCGAGCGCTCCTCGAGCAGCGACGCCCGCATCATCGCGGCGACCACCGCACCCGGCACGGGCTCGACGACTACGTCGGCCTGGTCGTGGCTGGTCACCAGGAGCAGCGCGTCCAGCCGGGCCTCGGGGATGGTCCCGTCCGGCCCGAACAGGTCCGCGGGCGGCACCTGCCGGTAGGCCTGGCGGCGCAGCACCGGCTCCGCCCGCCGGAGCACCGATGCGGCGCCGGACTGGCGGGGCAGGGCCCGGGCCAGCTCGAGCCCGAGCGCTACCGCGCCCAACTGGAGGAGATCCTCTCGCGCAAGGAGACCCTGGAGCAAGAGCTGAGCGCCCACAGCGCCGCGTTCCG
>JBOGDX010000393.1:0-3550 GCA_050743225.1 Actinomycetes bacterium
GTCTTGAACCCGCTGCCCTCCGCACCGATCAGGCGGTCGGCGGGGATGCGGCAGCTGTCGAAGTAGAGCTCGCGAGTCGGTGAGCCCTTGATGCCGAGCTTCTTCTCCGGCGCGCCGAACGAGAAGCCCTCGTCCGACTTCTCGACCACGAAGGCCGAGATGCCGTTCGCGCCCGACTCCGGGTCAGTCACGGCCATGACGGTGTAGTACTCCGACACGCCGGCGTTCGTGATCCACCGTTTCGCCCCGTTGAGGACGTAGGAGTCACCGTCGCGGGCAGCGGTGGTGCGCATGGCCACCGCATCGCTGCCGGCCTCGGGCTCGGACAGCGCGTAGGCGAACATCGCCTCGCCGCTCGCGACCGCGGGGAGGTAGCGCTTCAACAGGTCCTGCGACGCCGAGAGCAGCAACGGCATGGTGCCCAGCTTGTTCACGGCAGGGATCAGGGACGTCGCGGCGCAGACCCGCGCGACCTCCTCGATGACGATGCAGGTGGCCAACGCGTCGGCACCAGCGCCGCCGTACTCCTCCGGCACGTGGACGGCGTGGAAGTCGGCCTTGCGCAAAGCGTCGTACGACGCCTGCGGGAACTCCCCCTTCTCGTCCACCTCCGCCGCCAGCGGTGCGATCTTGTCGTCGCACACCGCACGTACCGCCTCGCGCAGCATCTGGTGCTCGTCGGACAGGCGGTACTCGTTGAAGTCGCTCACGCGACAGAGGCTACGGCCGGCACGGGCAGCGAGCGGCGCCGGGATAGCCTCTCCTGCCATGACCCTGCGCATCACCGTGCTCGGCACCGGGTACCTCGGAGCCACCCACTCGGCCTGCATGGCCGAGCTGGGTTTCGAGGTCCTCGCCATGGACGTGGATCACGCGAAGGTCGACGCGCTCACCGAGGGTCGAGTGCCGTTCTACGAGCCGGACCTCGAGCCGCTGCTGCGCAAGCACGTCGAGAGCGGCCGGCTGCGGTTCACGACGTCCTACGACGAGGTGGCCGCATTTGGCGACGTGCACTTCTTCTGCGTCGGTACGCCACAGCGCAAGGGCGAGTACGCCGCCGACATGCGCTACGTCGACGGCGTCGTGGACGGGCTCGCCCCGCACCTCGACCGCGCCTGCGTCGTGGTCGGGAAGTCGACCGTCCCGGTCGGCACCGCGTCGCGGCTGGCCCGACGCATCGCCGAGCTCGCGCCAGCGGGCGATCAGGTCGAGCTTGCGTGGAACCCCGAGTTCCTCCGCGAGGGCTTCGCGGTGGAGGACACGCTGCGACCGGACCGCCTCGTCGTCGGCACGACGTCGCAGCGCGCCGAGGACGTTCTGCGTGAGGTTTACGCGAGCGCTATCGCAAGGGGCACGCCGCTCATCGTCACCGACTACGCGACGGCCGAGCTCGTGAAGGTCTCCGCCAACGCGTTCCTCGCGACCAAGATCTCCTTCATCAACGCCATGGCCGAGCTGTGCGAGGCGACCGGTGCGGACGTGACCGTGCTCGCCGACGCGATCGGTCACGACGAACGGATCGGCCGCAAGTTCCTCAACGCGGGCCTGGGGTTCGGCGGGGGTTGCCTGCCCAAGGACATCCGGGCGTTCATGGCGCGCGCGGGCGAGCTCGGCGTCGACCAGGCGCTCAGCTTCCTGCGGGAGGTCGATGCGATCAACATGCGCCGGCGGACCCACGTCGTCGATCGCGCCCGGGACATGGTCGGCGGATCGTTCCTGGGGGCGCGGGTCGGCATCCTCGGCGCCACCTTCAAGCCCAACTCCGACGACGTCCGGGACTCCCCGGCGCTCAACGTCGCCGGCCAGATCCAGCTGCAGGGCGCCCAGGTCACTGTCTACGACCCGCGAGGCATGGACAACGCGCGAGCGATGTTCCCGACCCTTGCCTACGCCGACTCGGTCGTCGAGGCGTGCGACGCCGCGGACCTCGTGCTGCACCTCACCGAGTGGCAGGAGTTCCGCGAGATGGACCCGGCCGTTCTCGACGGCGTCGTGAGCGTGAAGCGGATCATCGACGCGCGCAACGCACTCGACCCCACGCGCTGGCGCGCGGCCGGCTGGACCTACGGGGCCCTAGGCCGCCCGTGACCGCGTGTACGCCGCCGACGAGGCCGTGCGACGGGTGCTGGAGCTCGGCACGTGGGCCGTCGTCGGGCTGCGCGACAACAGCGCCCGGCCGGCGTACGGCGTCGCCAGGTTCCTGCAGGACAAGGGCAAGCGCATCGTGCCCGTCCACCTGAATCCGCGGGACGTCCACGGCGAGACGGCCTACCGCACGCTCGCCGACGTCCCGTTCCCCGTCGACGTGGTCGACGTCTTCGTGAACTCGCGGCTGTGCGGAGACGTCGCCGACCAGGCAATCGCCATCGGTGCGAAGGCCGTGTGGTTCCAGCTCGGGGTGGTCGACGAGGACGCAGCCCGGCGGGTCCGTGACGCCGGGCTGGACATGGTGATGGACCGGTGCCCGGTCATCGAGTGGCGGGTCGGGTAGTCGGGGCGGGCGACCCCTCAGACGCCGAAACCCACTCCACCGCTGCGCTTGCGCCGCAAGGCCTCGCCCTTGGCCCGGGCCTTCTCGCCCAGCTTCTCCTGGAACTCGACCATCCGCGCCTGCAGATCGGGGTCGGCTGCCGCGAGGATGCGTACGGCAAGCAGGCCGGCGTTGCGCGCACCACCCACCGACACGGTCGCGACCGGCACACCGGCCGGCATCTGCACGATCGAGAGCAGAGAGTCCATGCCGTCGAGGTGGTCGAGCGGCACCGGCACCCCGATGACCGGGAGCGGTGTCACCGAGGCGAGCATTCCGGGCAGGTGGGCAGCTCCCCCGGCGCCGGCGACGATGGCGCGCAACCCGCGAGACGCCGCCTGCTCGCCGTAGGCGAGCATCTCCCGCGGCATCCGGTGCGCGGAGACGACGTCGACCTCGAACGGGACGTCGAACTCCTCCAGCGCCGTCGCAGCGGCCTCCATGACGGGCCAGTCGGAGTCACTGCCCATGACGATCCCGACCAGCGCCGAGGACTCAGCCGGCTGTGTCATCACTGTCTCCTCGCAGGAAGGCCGCCGCGTGCCGGGCCCGCGCCCGGACGTCCCCAGCATCGCCGCCGAGGGTGGTGACGTGACCCACCTTTCGCCCAGGGCGCACCCGCTTGCCGTACATGTGGATGCGAACGCCGGGGTCATGGGCCAGGCAGTGCAGGTAGCCGCCGTACATGTCCTCGAGGTCGCCGCCCAGGACGTTGGCCATCGCAGCGTGCGGCGCAGTCATCGCCGTGTCACCCAGCGGCAGGTCGAGCACTGCGCGCAGGTGCTGCTCGAACTGACTGGTGCGCGAGCCCTCGATGGTCCAGTGGCCGCTGTTGTGGGGGCGCATCGCCAGCTCGTTGACGAGGACGCCGTCCGCCGTGTCGAACATCTCGACGGCCATGACGCCGGTGACGCCGAGACCATCGGCGATCCGTAGCGCGACCTGCTGGGCGGCCAGGGCGTGCTCCTCGGTGACGGGCGCGGGGGCGATGACCTCGCGGCAGGTGCCGCCGACCTGGAC
>JBOGDX010000394.1:0-3541 GCA_050743225.1 Actinomycetes bacterium
CACCTGCTGTGGGCGCTCCTTCAGGACGACCAGGGGATTGCCGTGTCGGTCCTCGAGGCGGTGGGCGCCGACCGCACGATGCTGCGCGCCGCGGCCGAGAAGGCGCTGACCGAGCTGCCCGCGGCCAGCGGATCCACGGTGTCGGCCCCGGCGCCCTCGGGCGCGCTGCAGCGCGTCGTCGCGACCGCGATCGAACGCGCTACTGCGCGCGGCGACAAGTACGTGTCCACCGAGCACCTGCTGCTGGCGCTCGCGACCGCGAGCGGCCCGGCGGCCGACCTGCTGCGTGAGCACGGCGCCACCGAGCAGGCCGTCGTCGTGGCCATCGACCGGGTGCGCGGGGGTGCCCGCGTCACCAGCGAGGATCCGGAGTCCACGTTCCAGGCCCTGGAGCGCTTCGGGGTCGACCTGACCGCCCATGCGCGGGAGGGCGCGCTCGACCCGGTCATCGGCCGGGACAACGAGATCCGCCGGGTCGTGCAGGTGTTGTCCCGCCGCACCAAGAACAACCCGGTGCTCATCGGGGAGCCCGGCGTCGGCAAGACGGCGGTGGTCGAGGGCCTCGCCCAGCGGATCGTTGCCGGCGACGTCCCGGACTCGCTGCGCGGCAAGCGGCTGGTGGCGCTGGACCTGGGCGCGATGGTGGCCGGGGCGAAGTACCGCGGCGAGTTCGAGGAGCGGCTGCGCGCGGTGCTGGACGAGATCAAGGCCAGCGACGGCCAGATCGTGACGTTCATCGACGAGATGCACACCGTCGTCGGCGCCGGCGCGACCGGCGAGAGCGCGATGGACGCGTCCAACATGCTCAAGCCGATGCTCGCGCGCGGCGAGCTCCGGATGGTGGGCGCGACCACGCTCGACGAGTTCCGCGAGCACGTGGAGAAGGACCCGGCGCTGGAGCGGCGGTTCCAGCCGGTGCTCGTCGGCGAGCCGAGCGTCGATGACACGGTCGCGATCCTGCGCGGCCTCAAGGACCGCTACCAGGCACACCACAAGGTCGACATCACCGACGCCGCCCTGGTCGCGGCGGCGACGCTGTCCGACCGCTACATCACCTCCCGTTTCCTGCCCGACAAGGCGATCGACCTGGTCGACGAGGCGGCGTCCCGGCTGCGCATGGAGATCGACTCCCGGCCGGTCGAGATCGACGCGCTGCAGCGCCAGGTCGACCGGCTGCTCATGGAGGAGCTCGCCCTGGAGAAGGAGATCGACCCCGGGTCCCGCGAGCGGCTCGAGCGGTTGCGGCGGGACCTCGCCGACCGCCAGGAGCAGCTCACCGAGCTCAACGCCCGGTGGGAGCAGGAGCGGGGAGCCCTGGACCGGGTCGGGGAGCTGATGGCCCGGCTGGACGAGTTGCGCGGCCAGGCCGACCGGGCCCAGCGGGACGGCGACCTGACCACGGCGAGCCGGCTCCTCTACGCCGACATCCCGGCTCTCGAGAGGGAGCTCGCCGAGGCCCGAGCGGCCAGCGAGACCCGCGAGGCGATGGTCAAGGAGGAGGTCGGGCCGGACGACGTGGCCGAGGTCGTGGCGTCCTGGACGGGCATCCCGGCCGGCCGGTTGCTCGAGGGCGAGACCGCGAAGCTGCTCCGGATGGAGGAGGAGCTCGGCGGCCGCGTCGTGGGGCAGGCGGATGCTGTGCGCGCGGTGTCCGACGCGGTACGGCGGGCACGGGCCGGAGTCTCCGATCCCGACCGGCCAACCGGGTCGTTCCTCTTCCTCGGCCCGACCGGTGTCGGCAAGACCGAGCTGGCCAAGGCGCTGGCCGACTTCCTCTTCGACGACCAGCGGGCCATGGTCCGCATCGACATGTCCGAGTACGGCGAGAAGCACTCGGTCGCCCGGCTCGTCGGCGCGCCGCCCGGCTACGTCGGCTACGAGGAGGGCGGCCAGCTGACTGAGGCGGTCCGGCGCCGGCCGTACACCGTGGTCCTGCTCGACGAGGTGGAGAAGGCCCACCCGGAGGTCTTCGACCTGCTGCTGCAGGTCCTCGACGACGGGCGGCTCACCGACGGACAGGGCCGCACGGTCGACTTCCGCAACACCATCCTGGTGCTGACCTCCAACCTGGGCTCCGCGTTCCTCGTCGACCCCATGCTGGCCGACAACACGGCGCGGGAGATGGTGCTCGCGACGGTGCGCGAGACGTTCAAGCCGGAGTTCCTCAACCGGCTCGACGAGGTGGTGGTCTTCGAGGCCCTCACGACCGACGACCTCGCGCGCATCGTGGACCTGCAGGTCGACGCGCTCCGGTCGCGGCTGGCCGTTCGCCGGCTGGAGGTGGTCGTCACCGAGGCGGCTCGGGAGTGGCTGGCCCGGACCGGCTACGACCCGGCGTACGGCGCGCGTCCGCTGCGGCGGCTCGTCCAGTCGGCCGTCGGCGACCCGCTGGCGCGGGCCCTGTTGGCCCGTGAGATCCGCGACGGGGACACCGTGCTGGTCGACCTGGCGGCGGACGGCAGCGGGCTCGCCGTCGGTCGATCCACGACCAGCCCCGGCGGCTGAGCCGGTCCCGACCGCCCGGTCCGCAGACTCGCTTGCCAGATCGACTGGACGGATGATTCTCCTTGTGGCAAGGTTTTTCCAGCGACATAGTTGTCAATAAGGAGAATCATGAAGTCGATCATCACCATCGCCCTCGTCGGACTCGGTGCACAGCTGGTGGACGGCACGCTGGGGATGGCCTACGGCGTGACCTCCACGACGCTGCTCCTGGTCGCGGGGTACAGCCCCGCGATCGCGTCCGCGTCGGTGCACCTGGCAGAGATCGGGACGTCGCTGGCCTCCGGCGCGGCGCACTGGCGGTTCGGCAACGTCAACTGGCCGGTGGTCTTCAAGATGGGCGTCCCCGGCGCGATCGGCGCGTTCGCCGGGGCGACGTTCCTGAGCTCGTTGTCGACCGAGTCGGCCGCGCCGTGGATGGCCGGCATCCTGCTGGCCCTGGGCGTCTACCTGCTGTTGCGCTTCGCCACCAGGGTGCCGACCCAGAAGCACGAGATGCCGCCGCGCAAGCGCTACCTCACCCCGCTCGGCCTCTTCGCCGGGTTCATCGACGCTACCGGCGGTGGCGGCTGGGGCCCGGTGGCCACGCCGACGCTCATCAGCAGCGGCCGGATGACCCCGCGGCGCGTGATCGGCACCGTCGACACATCCGAGTTTCTCGTCGCGGTCGCGGCAAGCCTCGGCTTCTTCATCGGCATCGGCAGCGAGTCGATCCCGTGGCCCGTCGTCGGCGCCCTGCTCGTCGGTGGCGTGATCGCAGCGCCGATCGCCGCCTACCTGGTGCGCCACGTCCCGGCCCGGATGCTCGGCGCGTCGGTGGGCGGGATCATCGTCCTGACCAACACGCGCACCCTGCTCAACCACTTCGAGGTCGCGAACTCGCTGCGCCCGGGCATCTACGCCACGCTCGCCGCCGTCTGGGTGTTCTTCCTCGGCCTCGCCGTGCAGGGCCTGCGGCGGGACCGGCGCGAGGAGCGGGCGGGCGCGAGGGACGAGCTGGTCGCCGCCTGACGGAGCCGCCCACCGGACTTGTCAGACC
>JBOGDX010000395.1:0-3531 GCA_050743225.1 Actinomycetes bacterium
GGCCCGGTCCGACCGATCCGTCGAGCGTCGGCCGCCGGACCGACGGGGCGTTGCGGCCCGAGCGACGAGGGCGGTGCTGCTCGCCCTCGTCGTCCCTGCGGGCGTGCTGCTGTCCGGAGCGGTGGTGTTGGCCACCTTGGCGTCGTTGGCCGGCCTGGTTGGTTGGGGGGACCAGCGCGGGCCGAGCCCGAGCCCGGCCGCACCGGCGGAGCCCTCACCCGAGCCGGCAGCGCGTGAGGCGGAGGCGCAGGTCAAGGCACGGCTGACCCCGTGCCCGGCCTCCGCGGCCGGATCGGCCCGGGTGGGGCGTCCGGATCGCCTGCCGGGCCTGACCCTGCGCTGCCTCGGCCGTGGCACGGATGTGCGCATGGACGCCGGGCGCGCGGCGCCGACGGTGGTGAACCTGTGGGCGTCGTGGTGCGAACCGTGCCGCCGGGAGATGCCGCGACTGCGCGCGTCCGCGGACCGTCTCGGCTCGCGGGCGGTGTTCCTCGGGGTCGACACCAAGGACGACGAGGGTGCCGCCTGGCAGGTGCTGGCCGACGTGCGGGTGCGCTACGCACAGGTGGCGGATCCGGACGGCAGGCTGCTCGCCGGGCTAGGGCTTCCGGGCATCCCGGCGACCTACGTGGTCGATCCCCGCGGCCGGGTCGTGTACCGCCATGTCGGGGAGATGGACCGGCGTGACATCACCGCGCTCGAGGAGGCCGTAGCGGCCGCCCGCTGATGGCCGCCGCGTCGCGCGACAAACGGGTGCGGTGAGTTTCGACCACCTCGAGCTTCCGGGCGGCTATTGAGGTGCTTCTGACTTAATCCGGTGTTCGGCCGACGAAATACCCAACCAGGATCGGCGCGCGATCATGATGGGTTCCTCGGGTGGGTTCGACGGTATTCGATCCGTGCTCGGCGTGCTCGGGTCAGGCCGTCGCGGCGGGCCTGGCGGATCGCGTCGCCTCGGCCGTGGTGCTCGTCGTCGGGGGTGACGTAGCCGATGCCGGCGTGCAGGCGCACGGTGTTGTACTGCTGGCGGGCGGCCTCGAGTTCGAGGGCGAGCTCGCCGGGGTCGCGGATCTTCTCCAGGTGTGGCCAGTCGCCCTTGACGTGCCCGAACAGCGACTCGATCCAGGCCTGGTCGGTGGGAGTGCCGGGCCGGCCGAAGCGTTGCATGATCGCGCAGGCGGCCATGAACTCCTTGGTGGTGTGCGAACGCATCTGCGGGCCGTTGTCGCTCATCGCGATCAGCGTCGGCACGCCGTCGGCCTCCGGACCGTCCAGCTGCGCCGGGGTCGCGGTGCCGGCGCGCAGCGCGGCCAGCAGCCGCGTGTCGATGCGCTCGGCCAGCTGCTCTTCCTCGAGCGCGGCGATGAACACCGTCTCGATCTGGGTGGCGGTCTCCTCGGCCGAGACCAGGGTGGCCAGCCAGCGTCGGGACACCACGTCGAGCACCGCCACCGCGACCCGGCTGGCCCGGGTGAAGTGGGTGAAGTCGTAGCACCACACGCTGTTCGGCTTCCACACCACCCACTCCGGCCACGGGGCGCGGATCGCCGGGTCACGGGCCGGCGGGCCAGCCAGGACAAGGCCTTCCGCGGCCAGCACCCGGTGCACCGTGGAGGCCGAGACGTGCACCAGGTCCAGCCGGGAGCCGCGGGCGGCCAGCTTGCGGTGCGAGCGGTCGACCCCGGCCCAGGCCTCGAACAGCCCGATGACCGCGGCCCGTTCGTCCTCGAGCAGGCCGTGCACCGCGCCGCCACCGCTGGGCAGGTCGGCGAGCCGGTCGTCGTCTCGGCGGGCCCGCCAGTCGCCGTGGCGGTCCGGGTCCAGCCCCAGCAGCCGGCAGGCCCGCGCCCGCGACCAGCCCCGGTCCCGCGCGTGGGCGACCAGTGTGAGCAGACCGGCCTTCACCGGCGCGTCGACTCGCGGCGGGACCGGGCCGGCGGTCAGTCCCAACGCGCTTTTCCCTCGTGCAGGTGCAAGGCCACCGCCTGCTCGGTCACCGTCGCCCGCAGCCGCTCGATCTCGACCTGCGCGGCCTCCGCCGCGGCCTGCTCCCGGGACACCCCAGGCCGGCCCGGCACCGCCGCGGCCAGCGCGTCCAACGCGCCCTGCCGCGCGACCCGGCACGCCGTGACCACCGTCGAGCGGTCCACCCCGTACCGGTCCGCCGCCTCCCGCTGGGTGGCCTGCCCAGTCAGCACCGACACGTAGATCTCGTACTTCTCGCTCGGCGACAACCGCCGCCGCTTCCGCTTGCTCGCCATGTCCGTAGTCGACATCCGCACCAGCCTCCAGCCGGCTCAGGCACGCCGTTGCTGGCTGGGTATTTCTCGGACCGAGTGACCGGATTAAGTCAGACGCAGAACAGAACCTCGCGGTGTCGGCCGAAGCAACCCGCTCCGACGACCGGCCAACTCGCCCTCGCACTGGACTGAAGCCGTGCCAACCAACCCCACCGTGGCCGAGCCTCACGAGCAGCGCGCCCGACCCGACAACGGACCTTTCCAATCGCATGACTCTTCTGGCTCTCGAGGTCACCGGCAACTCACATTGTCAGCGCGGCGGACTCGCGCAAGCCTTCGGCGCGCGCGCCGGAGCCCATCATGAGCCGGCGCGGCGAGGACGCCCGGGCCCGTGCCCGACGGCAGAGGGCTTCGGTCTCCTTGCGCTCCCAGACAGCCCGCCTCGCGGCGGACGACCCGGAGACCTGGACCGGCGCCTGGCGGCCCGGGGCTCAACCAAGCCAGCCGCCGGCACTGGAGCAGCCGGAAGGGGTGCCATCGGTGCTGGCACCGCTAGCGCCCATCCGGACCAGGAAGCCCCGACGGCGCCGGACAGATCTCGACATGACTCGGCTGGACGACCTCGTCATCGCTCGCGAAGCCTCAACCGTCGCTGTCGACGCTGAGGTGCGAAGGCTGCGACGCCTCGGCGCGAGCTGGCCGCAGCTCGCCGTCGCGCTCGGCGTCAGTCGTCAGGCCGCCCGCCAGCGATACGGCCCGTAACTCCTTCGGCATTGGTTGGCGTCGGCATCGTTCGCGCAAGCCCGACCGCAACCGCTGACGAGGACGATCGGCGCGCGCGTCAGCGACGCCGGTTGTCATCGGGCTGGCGCGAGACGTCCAACCGCTGAAGAGAAGAGGAACCGACATGGATACCCAGACTGCGCTCACCGAGCCCTGCCTTCTGTTGACCCCAGAGCAGGCCGCCGAGACTCTGGGGCTCGGCCGGAGCCGCGTCGGCGAGCTCATGCGAGCTCGTCAGATCCGCTCGATCAAGATCGGCCGCTCCCGGCGCATCCCCTATTCAGGCCTTCTCGATTTCGTGGCGACCTCGAGGAACGGGCCGGCGCCGAACCCGCCTGACGAGCCAAGGGCAACAGCTGGCGATCACGCGGGGCGCGAACCCGGGCGCTCACCGCCCCGCGCTGCTGCGCCAGGATGTTGCGATGGGCAGCAGTCACCAGTTGAAGATCACCCTGAAGGGCGTCAAGCCGCCGGTTTGGCGACGGCTGCTCATCCCGAGTGAGTACAC
>JBOGDX010000396.1:0-3528 GCA_050743225.1 Actinomycetes bacterium
GCTTCGGGCTGACCGAGCCCGAGCACGGGTCGAACCCGGCGGACCTGCGAGCCAGCGCGCAGCCGCTCGCCGGCGGCGGCTGGCGGATCTCCGGCCGGAAGGTCTTCATCACCAACGGGTCCATCGCGCAGCTCGCCCTGGTCATGGCGCGCACCGGAGGACCGGGCGCGAAGGGCGTTTCGGCGTTCCTCGTGCCGACCGGCAGCCCCGGGTTCTCGGCCAACCCGCTGCACGGCAAGCTCGGGCTGCGCTCCTGCGACACCGCCGAGCTGGTCCTGGACGGCGTCACGGTGGGCCCGGACGCGCTGCTCGGGGACGAGGGTGGCGGCCTGCGGGTCGCCCTCTCCGCCCTCGACGACGGACGGATGTCGATCGCCGCCTCGTGCACCGGGCTGGCGCAGGCGGCCCTGGACACGATGGTGGCCTACGCCGGGACGCGGGAGCAGTTCGGCAAGCCGATCGCAGGGCACCAGCTGGTCCAGGAGCTGATCGCGGACTCGGCGGTCGACGTCGACGCGTCGCGGCTGCTGACCTGGGCGGTCGCGGACCGGAAGTCGCGGGGCGAGCCGTACGCGCTGGCCGCGTCGAAGGCCAAGCTGTTCGCGACGGAGGCGTCGGTGCGGGTCGCGGACGCCTGCGTCCAGGTGCACGGCGGCTACGGGTACGTCGACGAGTACCCCGCGGCGAAGTACCTGCGCGACGCCCGGGTGACGACGTTGTACGAGGGCACCAGCCAGGTGCAGAAGCTGCTGATCGGCCGCGCGGTCACCGGCATCAGCGCGTTCTGACGCCCGTCTGTCGCCCCCGGGAGTCGACCCCGGGAGTCTCGACACCCGGGAGTCGACCACGTATGGCAGGCGTGCGGACACTCCAGCAGGCTGGCAGGCATGCTGAGGCGTCCGCCGGCCTGCTGAAGCGGGTGGACTGTCCCCGTCGGCGCGTACCGTCGCAATCGGCGCCGAACGTCGGGAAGCAGATGCCCAGGCGGGGTGTTAGCCGCGGTGTAACAGTGATTACAGGAGGACGCCGGTGTCGATGTCGCAGAGCCCGTGGATGGCCATGCGGTCACTCACGCGCGACGGCGAGGTCGCCAAGCGCAAGCTGGCGCCCGGCACCATCCCGCGCATCGTCGCCTTCGCCCGTCCGTACAAGCGCCAGATCAGCCTGTTCCTCGGGCTCGTCGTGCTCGATGCGCTGCTCGTGGTGGCGCTGCCTCTGCTGTTCAAGGTGATCATCGACGACGGTGTCCTCGCGGGCGACCGCGGGGTGGTCGTCGCGGTCTCACTCGCCGTCGCCGGGATCGCAGTCTTCGATGCGATCCTCACCCTCTTCCAGCGGCTGCTGTCCGCGCAGGTCGGCGAGGGCCTGATCTACAACCTGCGCACCAAGGTCTTCGCGCACGTGCAGCGGATGCCGATCGCGTTCTTCACCCGCACCCAGACGGGAGCACTGGTCAGCCGGCTGAACACCGACGTCATCGGCGCGCAGCAGGCGTTCACCTCGACCCTGTCGTCGGTGGTGTCGAACGTCATCGGGCTGGTGATCGTGCTGGTCACGATGCTGATCCTGTCCTGGCAGGTCACCCTGGCCGCCCTCGTGCTGACACCGATGTTCCTGCTGCCGGCCCGCTGGGTCGGCCGCAAGCTTCAGGTCATCACCCGCGAGGCGATGCAGCTCAACGCCGCGATGAGCACCACGATGACCGAGCGGTTCAACGTGTCGGGCGCGCTGCTCGTCAAGCTGTTCGGCCGACTGGGCGACGAGTCGAGCGCCTTCTCCGACAAAGCTGGACGGGTGCGCGACATCGGCATCACGCAGGCGATGTACGGCCGGGTCTTCTTCACCAGCCTCACCCTCGTGGCCTCGCTGGCGACGGCGCTGATCTACGGCCTCGGCGGGTGGCTGGCAGTCGGTGGGTCGCTCGGGGTGGGCACCCTGGTTGCCCTCACCGCCCTGCTGACCCGGCTCTACGGGCCGCTGACCGCGCTGTCCAATGTCCAGGTCGACGTGATGACCGCGCTGGTCAGCTTCGAGCGGGTCTTCGAGGTGCTCGACCTGCCGCCGATGATCGACGAGCGTCCCGACGCGCAGCCGCTGCCGCGGGGCGCGACCGACGTCGAGCTGCGCGGCGTGTCGTTCCGCTACCCGACGGCCGACGAGGTCTCGCTCGCGTCGCTCGAGTCGGTCGCAGTGCTCGACAGCGCCCCGTCCGAGCAGGTGCTGCACGACGTGTCGTTCCTGGTGCCCGCCGGCACGATGACCGCCCTTGTCGGGCCGTCCGGCGCCGGCAAGACCACCATCACCAGCCTGGTCGGCCGGCTCTACGACACGGTCGACGGCCAGGTGCGGGTCGGCGGCCACGACGTGCGCAACGTGACCCTGGCGTCGCTGCACGAGGTCGTCGGCGTCGTGACGCAGGACGCCCACATGTTCCACGAGACGATCCGCACCAACCTGCTGTACGCCCTGCCCTCGGCGACCGACCCGGAGATGGTCGAGGCGCTGCGTGCGGCCCAGATCTGGGATCTCGTCTCCTCGCTGCCGGACGGGTTGGACACCACGGTCGGCGACCGCGGCTACCGGCTCTCCGGCGGGGAGAAGCAACGGCTGGCGATCGCCCGGCTGCTGCTCAAGGCCCCGGACGTGGTCGTTCTCGACGAGGCGACAGCGCACCTGGACTCCGAGTCGGAGGTCGCCGTCCAGCGCGCCCTGAAGTCTGCGCTGGAGGGCCGCACCTCGCTGGTCATCGCCCACCGGCTGTCGACCGTGCGCGACGCCGACCAGATCCTCGTCGTCGACGGCGGCCGGGTCGTGGAGCGCGGTCGGCACCTCGAGCTGCTGGCCGCGGGTGGGCTCTACGCCGAGCTCTACCGGACGCAGTTCGAGCACCAGGAACGGGACGAGCCCGAGCCCGCCGCCGTCTGACCGTCCCCGACGGACCGGGGGACGGGTCGAGGCTCAGGAGATCGCGCGCGTAAGCCCCGCGAGCGACTCGGCGAGAAGCCCGGGCCGGCCGTCGAGGTCGGCGTAGTCGGCGAGAGCGGCGCACAGTGACACGGCCAGCACGCGGGCGCGCATCTCCTGCTCCAAGGGGACCTCACGGCCGTACGCCGCCAGGAGCCCGTCGCGTGCCTTGCCGGAGAACGCGGCATAGGCCAGGGACAGGTCGACCGATGCGTCGGCGAGGCACATGTCCCCCCAGTCGATGACTCCCGCGGCCGCGCCCGCATCGTCGACCAGGACATGCCGAAGGTGCAGGTCACCGTGGACCAGGACGGGCGTCGCCCGGCTGGGCCCGAGATCCGCCGACGCGTCGAACAGCCGTTGCACGCGATCGTCGCCCGGGAACGTGCCTCGGGATCGCACGCGGCCGAGGCGCTCCAGGGCCATGGCCGCCCGGCGGACCGGTAGGGCGCGGCGCATGGGGTCAACGGGGAGGCCCGCGCCGAGCTCGTCAGCGACCTCGGGTCGGTGCAGCACACGCAGGAAGTCGCCCAGCGAAGCAGCCAGCGGCGCGCGCCGATCCTC
>JBOGDX010000397.1:0-3523 GCA_050743225.1 Actinomycetes bacterium
GTCCACGTGCGTTCCATCCGTTCCACCGACCGGTCCGGCCTCGGCAAGGGCCTTCTCGTTCTGGTCGTCACCGTGGCCCTCGCCGCGCCCGCATGGCCGGCAACGGTCCACGCGGCCGACACGACCAAGCGCGTCCACTACCGCGGAGCCAGCGTGTCCGTCCCGGTCGAGTGGCCGGTTCGCCGGATGGCCGGTGAGCCGGGATGCGTCCGCTTCGACCGGCACGCCGTCTACCTGGGCGACCCGTCACGCAGCACGTGCCCACCCCACCTCGTCGGCCGCACCGAAGCCGTGCACCTCACGACCGGTGGCGCCCAAGGCGTGATCCGACCAACCCGTGTGGTCACGGCGGACGGCGCAGGCGTGACGGCGGTCGTCAGCGCGGGCGCGGACCGTGCCGTGGCTCGACAGGTCGCCCGCAGCGTCCGCTTCTCCGGTGCCGGCGCCGACGTCATGGCGCCGACGGGCCACCGCGCCGCAAGGGCCCTCGCGGGCACCAGCCGGTCGACCTCGGCGTCCGGCCCGACCCTGGCCGACACGACCTACACCGGCCCCGGGTTCGACGCGTGCACCGCCCGGTCACTGTCAGAGCTCAGCGCCTGGTACAGCGCCTCGCCCTACAAGGCGGTGAACATGTACATCGGCGGCGCGAGCCGGGGCTGTTCGCAGCCGAACCTGAACGCCTCGTGGGTGAGCAGCGTCATCGCCCAGGGCTGGGTCCTCATCCCGACCTACGTCGGGCTGCAGGCACCGTGCCGCGAGTACCCCAACCGCATCGATCCTGCTCAGGCCGCCGCCCAGGGGACCGCCGCAGCCGACGACGCCATCGTGCAGCTCAACGCGCTCGGGCTCGGGATCGGCAACCCGGTCTACTTCGACATGGAGGCGTTCTCCTACTCCGACACCGGCTGCCGGCAGGCGGTGCTGGACTTCCTCGACGCGTGGACGGCGCAGCTGCACCACCGCGGGTACGTGTCCGGCATCTACGGGAGTGCCGCCTCGACGATCCGCGCCATCGTCAGCCAGCTGTCCAACCCGTCCTTCGACCGGCCCGACCAGCTGTGGATCGCCCGCTGGTGCGCCGAGCCCTACACGACGTCGTGCTACTCAGGCACCGACGACCCGGAGGTTCCGGCCGACCAGTGGGCGAACCACCAGCGGATCCGGCAGTACCGCGGTGGGCATACAGAGACGTGGGGCGGGGTGACCATCAACATCGACAGCAACACCGTCGACGCGGCGGTCGCTCCGTCGGCTCTCGCCGCTGAGGGCTCCTTCGTCAACGTGTCTGGCATCAGCGACGTCTACCGCATCGCTGGCGGAGCGCCCGTCTACACCAGCTCGTGGGAGTCGGTCGGGCTCCCGCCGCAGCCGGTGCAGTCGCTGTCGCAGACCCAGTTCGACTCGCTGCCGGACCGTCCGGACGACGGCACGTTCCTCACGGGCGGCGCAACCGGGCACATCTACCGGGTCTCGCGCGGTGTTGCGTCGTAC
Source organism: Actinomycetes bacterium (assembly GCA_050743225.1). Lineage (GTDB taxonomy): Bacteria > Actinomycetota > Actinomycetes > JACCUZ01 > JACCUZ01 > JBOGDX01. The sequence goes on from JBOGDX010000397.1 coordinate 1,495, forward strand.
GTCCCTTCGTGGACGCCCTATGGCGGACCGCAGTCGACCGTGACCGTCGACCAGGCGGCGCTGGACAACGCCGGGACCGGCGGGGTGTGGAACCGGCTGACGAGCGGCCGGCCGACGGTGCGCACCACCGGTCCCACCGAGGGTGGGACCATCGGATCGAAAACCCGCTTCACCTACGCGGGTGGCGTCTCGTCCAGCGCCGTGGCCACCTACGACGTGCGGTGGCGCCGGGCCCGCTGGGACGGCACGTACGGCTCGTGGAACCGTCCCGCGACCTGGCAGCGCACCGCCAACCTCGACGCACCGCTTGGTCTGCGCAAGGGGTGGACGTACTGCGTCCAGGTGCGGGCACGCAACCGCGCCGGCCTGCTGTCGGGGTGGACCGGCAGCCGCTGCCTCACCCGGGCGCTCGACGACCGTCGGCTGACGCCGTCGAGTGGCTGGCGCGAGCGGGCAGGCGACCGCTACTACGCCGGAACCTTCACGGCGACGAAGCAGAAGGGCGCGACGCTGACACGCACCGGTGCGCGCCTCAAGCGCGTCGGCATCGTTGCCACCACCTGTCCCCGGTGCGGCAAGGTCAACGTCCTCGTCGACGGCAAGCGCGTGGGCCGGATCAACCTGAACGCCGACCGGACGCGCCGACGCCAGGTGCTGATGCTCCCCTCGTTCCCCCGCGAGAAGGGCACCGTGACGGTGAAGGTCCGCTCGACCGGGCTGCGCGTGCAGATCGACGGCATCGTCATCAGCCGGGCCTGACGCCCCCGGCATAGGGTCGTCCGTCATGGACTACAGACCACTCGGCCGCTCCGGACTGCTCGTGTCCAACATCGGGCTGGGCTGCAACAACTTCGGCGGCCGCATGGACGCCGACGCGAGCAAGGCCGTCGTGCACGCGGCCCTCGACGTCGGCATCACGCTCTTCGACACGGCCGACATCTACGGGGGAGAGGGCCGGTCCGAGGAGATCCTCGGCGACGCGCTGCACGGCCACCGCGACGAGGTGGTGCTGTCGACGAAGTTCGGCTACCAGCCTCAGGACATGCCGTACGGGCCCGCCGCCGGCGCCAAGGGCAGCCGCGCGTACGTCCGCCGTGCCGTCGAGGCGTCGTTGCGGCGTTTGCGCACCGACCACATCGACCTCTACCAGCTGCACTCGCCCGACCCGGTCACGCCCATCGCCGAGACGCTGTCCACGCTGCATGAGCTCGTGCTCGCGGGCAAGGTCCGCTACATCGGCCACTCCAACCTCTCCGGCTGGCAGCTCGCGGAGGCCGCGCACGTCGCGCGTGAGCTCGGCGTGACGCCGTTCGTATCCGCCCAGAACCAGTGGTCGCTGCTCGACCGTGACATCGAGCGTGAGCTGGTGCCGGCGGCCCAGCACTACGGCCTCGGCGTCATCCCGTACTTCCCGCTGGCCCAGGGGCTGCTCACCGGCAAGGTGCGCCGCGGTGCGCCGATCCCGACGGGCAGCCGGCTGCAGGACCGGCAGCACCTCGTGACGGACGACCGTCTCGACCGGGTCGAGCAGCTGGTGAAGCTCGCCGAAGGGATGGGCCGAAGCGTCCTGGACCTCGCGGTCGGCGGCCTGCTGGGACGCCCGGTCGTGGCGTCGGTGATCGCCGGTGCGACCCGCCCCGAGCAGGTGGCGGCTAACGCAGGGGCGGGCGCGTGGCTGCCATCCGACGACGAGCTCGCGGCCATCGAAGCCGTCGTCCCGCCGCCGACCGGCTGACCGGACGGAGCGTCGACCGGACGGGCGACCTCACCCGGCGTACCGTGACGTCATGGACCGGCGCATCTTCGGGCTCGAGAACGAGTACGGGGTCACCTGCACCTTCCGGGGCCAGCGCCGGCTCTCGCCCGACGAGGTCGCGCGTTACCTGTTCCGCCGCGTCGTGTCGTGGGGGCGCAGCAGCAACGTGTTCCTGCGCAACGGCGCGCGGCTCTACCTCGACGTCGGCAGCCATCCCGAGTACGCGACGCCCGAGTGTGACTCCCTAACCGACCTGGTCGTGCACGACAAGGC
>JBOGDX010000398.1:0-3503 GCA_050743225.1 Actinomycetes bacterium
CAGCAGCACCTCGCGCGCGCCGCCCTCGGTGAGGTCGACGGCGATCTCGGCCCCCGAGTTGCCGGCGCCGACCACGAGAACGGTCTTCCCGGCGTACGGCCGTGGGTTCCGGTACCGCGCGGCGTGGACGATCTCGCCGCGGAACCCGTCGCGCCCGGGCCACGCCGGCAGCACCGGGACGGTGTTGTGCCCGGTCGCCACCACAACCCGGGAGGCGTCGAGCCCCGCCGCGGGTGTGTCGAGCCGGTAGCCGCCGGGGGTCCGGTCGATGCGCCGGACGTCGGTGCCAAGGGCAACCCGGAGGCGGTGCTGCTGGGCGTACCGCTCGAGGTACTGCACGACGTCCTCCCGGGCCACGAACCTGCCGTAGGACCGGGGTATCGCGAGCCCAGGGAGGCCGGACATCGACCGAATCGTGTGCAAATGCAACCGGTCGTAGTGGCCGCGCCAGCTCGCACCGACGGCGTCGGCGCGGTCCACCAGCAGCGGATCCACTCCCTCGCGGCGCAGCATCGCGCCGACCGCCAGCCCTGCCGGTCCCGCGCCGACGACGACCACTCGCTCCGCCACGGCCACCGAGGATATGGCGACCGTTCGCAACGTCGACCGGACCGGTTCCGCCGAGTACATTCCGGGACGTGCCGGAGACCGAGGTCGGGGAGCGGCGGACCCCCACGACCTCCGATGATGCGGCGCTGCTTGCGCGACTGCGACGTGGGGACGAGCGGGCGTTCGAGACCCTCGTCAATCGCCATCACCGCGCGATGCTCGCTGTCGCACGCGAGTACGTGCGGACCCACGCAGCCGCGGAGGAGGTCGTTCAGGACGCCTGGCTCGGCGTGCTCAAGGGCCTCGACCGGTTCGAGGGCAGGTCCTCGCTGAGGACCTGGATCTTTCGCATCGTGGCCAACATCGCCCGCACCCGCGGCGTTCGCGACGCGCGCACCGTGCCGTTCTCGTTCGAGCCCGAGGGTGAGGAGCTAGCGGTCGGCCCGGACCGGTTCCGCGGGCCCGATGACGCCTTTCCCGGGCACTGGCGCAGCTACCCCAGCGACTGGCAGTCGCAGCCCGAAGACAGGCTCCTCGCACGCGAGACCATCGGCGTTGTCACCCGTGCCGTGGAGGAGCTACCGCCGGGGCAGCGACTGGTGGTCCGGCTGCGAGACATCGACGGCTGGAGCGCCGACGAGGTGTGCGACGCCCTCGAGATCTCGGCGGGCAACCAGCGTGTCCTGCTCCACCGGGGCCGCTCACGGGTGCGGGCGGCGTTGGAAAGGCACCTCGATGGCTGAGCACGTGACGTGCCAGGAGGTGGTCGAGCTCGTCACCGACTACGTGGAAGGTGCCCTGCCGACCGACGAGGTGTCGCTGTTCGAGCAGCACATCAACTTCTGCGACGGCTGCGTCGTCTATCTCGACCAGATGCGGGCGACGGTCTCGGCGGTCGGGAGGCTCCAGGAGCGGGATGTCCCACCGGACACGCGTGATCGGCTGCTGACGGCATTCCGGGACTGGCGGCGGTAGTGATCGCGTACAAGTTCCTCCGTCGCGACGGCACGAGCGTCTTCACGCACTTCAGCTGGCCGCTGCCCTCCGACGGTCCCGGCGCATGGGTGGACGCCCCACCGGATCCGTGCCGAAGCGGCGTGCACGCGTGCCGCCTGGCCGACCTGCCGTTCTGGGTGGGCCGGGTGCTCTACGAGGTGGAGCTCGAGGGTGAGGTCACCGAGACACCGACGAAGGTCGTCGCCTCGCGGGCGCGGCTCCTGCGAAGGGTCTGGGAGTGGGACGACGCGCTGCGCGACGCCTACACCCGCATGTGTGCCGACCGGGCGCACGATCTGGCACGGGGCGCCACGCCCGCCCTCGCGGACTGGGACGCGGTGATCGAGCCGTCGGTCCCCGAGGGCCCGGCGCTGCTGGGCTTCGTGGCAGCCCGGATCGGCGAGGAGGTCGCCGGGCCCTCCGGCTACCGCGCCGAGCGAGCCCGGCAGACCGCGTGGCTGGTGAACCGTCTCAGCCTCTGAATGTCGGTGACCGCGACGTGGTTCTCAGTCACTGCTTCGCGAGAACCGTCACGGTCATCGAGCGGGTGTCGGCCGGTGCCACGTCGACCGGCTCCCAGGGCCGGACGAGCTCCAGCAGCAGGACGTACGTACCGGGGAGCTCCGCTCGTAGCCGCAAGGGGCGCGCCCGCGCCGCACCGACCGTGGTCGGCGACTGGCCGACCAGCTCGCTCGAGACCAGCGCGAGACCGTCGGGAAGGTCACGGGCCATCCACTCGTACCCGGCACCCGGCAGGTCCGCGAGGGTGACCACGACCTCCTCGCCGACCACGACCATGACGCTTTGCTCCCCGCGGACAGGATCTTGGCCGTCCTCACGTTGACCGGTCATGAACGCCCTCCTACGGTCGACGGTGCGGCCGGCGCGGGCCGCGGGAGGGGATTCCCATGGTTGCCACGACGAGGAGCACCAGCGGCACCACCCAGGTCAGCGGGTCGACGCGGATCCTCAACTGCGTCCCGTCGTCGCAGACGGAGACCGACTGGCGGCTGCACAACGCGGAGGATGCAGGTCTGATCGCCTCCGGGGCAAGGGCTGTCCCGCGGTCCAAGGACCTGCGCGACGACACCTGGTGGACGGTCGGCGACCAGGGTGCCACCGGGTCGTGCGTCGGCTGGGCGACCGTCGACTCGGTGCTGCGCTGGCACCTGGTGCAGGCCAACCGCATCGGGAAACGTGACCGGCTCTCACCACGCTTCCAGTGGATGGCGGCCAAGGAGACCGACCAGTGGGTCGCTCAGCCGACGACGTTCATCGAGTCCGACGGCACGTCGCTGAAGGCAGCGCTCGATGTGAGCCGCAAGTGGGGTGCGGTGCGGGACTCGGTGCTGCCGTTCCGGTCCGGCAGGCTGTACGTCGGCGAGGTCGCCACCTTCTACGCCATCGCGACGCAGCTGAAGATCGCCGCCTACTTCAACCTCGGGACCGACCCGACCGGCTGGCGCACGTGGCTGGCCGGCAGCGGGCCGATCCTGACCCGTCTCGACGTCGACTCGACGTGGGACGCGGCAACAGCGAACAAGGGCAAGCTGACGACGTACCGCCCGTCGACCGCCCGCGGCGGGCACGCTGTCGCGCTCGTCGGATACACCTCGACCGGTTTTATCGTGCGCAACAGCTGGGGCACCGGCTGGGGAGACAAGGGCTATGCGTACGCCAGCAACGCCTACGCCCGCAAGGCGTTCACCGAGGCGTACGGCGTGGCCCTCTGACCTGGCTCCCTTCCAGGGGCAGGTCTGCGAACGCGCGGCCGGCGAAGCGCGCCACGTCGTGCTGCGAGGCGTTGGCGACCCGGAGGGCCGCTGCCGCAATCTGCAACACGTGGAACGGCGGTCGGACCAGCACGTCACGTCCGGGGCGCAGGCCCTGCGCCTCAGCGCCCTCGAGCCCAGGCCCGACCAGGATCCGGCCGGGCAGGTGGGCGCTCGCCTCCAACA
>JBOGDX010000399.1:0-3478 GCA_050743225.1 Actinomycetes bacterium
CCACGGAACGGTCCTACCTGTCGCGGCGGCAACACCTGCCGCGCGTCAGCATCTCGACCAATGTCCCGTTGACCGATTCCGATACATTCCTGACCGAGTCCGGGACATTGCTGACCGCTTGAGCGCGGACAACTCGTGCCCCTCTACATCAGCTGCAGCCGCTGGTGGAGCCGCAGCCCTCGCAGACGTAGCAGGAACCCGCTGGGCGCATCTTGATCCCGCACGTCATGCACAGCGGGGCGTCGGACGCCTTGCCGGTGATGACCTCGAGCAGCTCAGCCGACGAGTGCGCCTCGGCGGGTGCCTCCTTGACGGCCGGAGATGCTTCCGCGGAAACGTCCTTGGGTGCGGGAGCCTCCACGACCGGCGCCGACTGGGCGAGCGTCTCGAGTTCCTCCTCCATCTCCTCGTCGGTCTCGTCCGCGAGGTAGGACCCGGTCTCGAGCTGACGGGCCCGCTCGTCCGCGGAGTAGATGCCGTAGGCCGCCCTGGTGTCGAAGTCCAGGTGGTCGAGGGCAAGGCGCCGGAAGACGTAGTCCATGATCGACTGCGCCATCCGGACGTCCGGGTCGTCGGTCAGCCCTGCCGGCTCGAACCGCATGTTGACGAACTTGGAGACGAAGGTCTCCAGCGGCACGCCGTACTGCAGGCCGATCGAGATCGCGATGGAGAACGCGTCCATCACGCCGGCCAGCGTCGACCCCTGCTTGGACATCTTGAGGAAGATCTCGCCGAGACCGTCGTCGGGGTAGGACGAGGCGGTCATGTAGCCCTCGGCGCCGCCGACGGCGAACGACGTCATCTGCGCCGGGCGCTTCTTCGGCAGCCGCTTGCGGGTCGGGCGATACTCGACCACCGTCTCCACCGCCTTCTCCGACGAGCTGGTCTTGGCCTTGGCATCGGACAGCGGCTGGCCGACCTTGCAGTTGTCGCGGTAGACGGCGAGCGCCTTGAGCCCGAGCTTCCAGCCCTGGAAGTGGACGTCCTCGATCTCCTCGACCGTCGCCGTCTCCGGCAGGTTCACGGTCTTGGAGATCGCGCCGGAGAGGAAGGGCTGCACCGCCGCCATCATCCGCACGTGACCCATGGGGGCGATGGAGCGCTCGCCCATCGCGCAGTCGAACACCTCGTAGTGCTCGGGCCGCAGGCCGGGCGCGTCGATGACGTGCCCGTGCTCGGCGATGTACTCGACGATCGCCTCGACCGTCTCCTCGGCGTAGCCCATCCGCCGCAGCGCGCGCGGGATCGTCAGGTTGACGATCTGCATGGACCCGCCGCCGACCAGCTTCTTGAACTTCACCAGCGAGAAGTCCGGCTCAACACCTGTGGTGTCGCAGTCCATCATGAAGCCGATTGTGTTGTGGCTGACGAAGCCGTTCGCCACGTACGTAACGTTCTCCGGCACCGACAGGTCGTATGTCGGCTGGACCCCACCGTCGTCGTTCGATGCGACGCGCTCGAACAGGTATCCGAGTGCGTTCGACAGCCGAGCGTCTCCTGTCTCCAGACAGAGCTTCCGAGCCAGAGGTCTTGGTACTCCATGTCCCTTCAAGAGCGACTGTCGAATGGCATTCCAGAGTGGGTGGGTCGTAGGCACTAGTTCCGACCACACGTGGGATGCGAGGAGCACCGCGTCGCTTCGGGATGTCTGAGCGGAGGCCTCCCGACGCACAAGTCGAGACTTCCGTTCGCCGATGAACCCCGCCACCGCATCAAACGCAAGAGCGTGATCGACATTGCGCAGACGCACCTGCCAGATTATCCCTCCGTATCCGCTCCGCGACTTCACCGTAGTGCTCGCCATGCCAAGCGCGAGCAGCATGGATCGGATGTCAGCAGCAAACGCCTCCGAGGCCGTGGAGAGAGCCGGCACGCCCTTGCTCAATGTTCCATCAGCCTCGAAGAGACCCCGGAGGAAGCTGGCATAAATGTTTGGATCGTTTGCTTCCCGGATGGCCGTCGGCACATGAGGCGTCCAGCCCTTGCCCGTGTGATCCGTTGAGGGAAGTTCCTTGGCGAAGCCAGCCGCCTTCCACCACCGGGCAAGCCTCTGAGAATCGATCGCGACATCAACGTATCCACGCTGACGCCGCACCGCCGCCTCGACGCCGAAGAGTTCCTTGGCCAGAATTTGCAGCCTGTCCGAGACGTCGCCGTCGTTCTCGGCAACGCAGAATCGCAGGCCACTGGATTGCAGGCTGCCGTCGCCCATGAAGTAACCAACGAGCTCGGCAAGTTCGGCGTCCAGGCTGTCGGGGACGAAGATTCGACGGTCGCTGGTGTAGTAGGCCTGATCCAGGACGGGCAGCGGCACACTCCGCGGCTCGCCCACGAGCCCGCCCATCTGGATCGGGACGATGTCGTCAGGCGCGATCTCCGCCATCCGCTTCCAGACCCACTCGCCCGTCGTCGGTTCCACGACCTTGATCCGGTGAGAAAGCGTGCCCTGGATGTGGTAGCCACCCTTGGTCACGATGCGGCGCGTCGGCTCCTCGCCGTTCACGAAGAACTTCGTCGCCGTCTTCGGGCCTTCGTCGGTCGACACCGCGAACCCGGCGTCCTGCCACTTGTCACCCCAGACGTCGCCGAGCTCGGACAACCGCATGAGTCCGCGATCTGTCGTGACGAGAGTGTCACCGGTGAGGCAACCCGTCGGTGCGAGCACCGAGGCCTGCGCGTTGCGCCAGCCGGCCTTCTCGCCGTACTTCAGGCAGGCGTCCCACGCCTTGCCCGCCTCGCGTTGCACGTCCCTGTCCATCGAGTCGACCGACCGGATCGCGTCGTTGGCTGCCGCGTGCTTACGCATCACGCGCTTGTGGGCGTCGGCGTTGCGGGCGTAGCCCTCGTACGGCCCGACGATGCCGGCGAGCTCGGCGGAGCGCTTGTACGACGTACCCGTCATCAGTGACGTGATCGCCGCGGCAAGTGCCCGACCACCGGCCGAGTCGTACCCGTGCCCGGTCGCCATCAGCAGGGCGCCGAGGTTGGCGTAGCCGATGCCGAGCTGGCGGTACTTACGCGTCGTGTCGCGGATGCTGTCCGTCGGGAAGTCGGCGAAGCAGATCGAGATGTCCATCGCGGTGATGACCAGCTCGACGACCTTCGCGAAGGTCTTGGCGTCGAACGTGTCGTCGTCCTTGAGGAACTTCAGCAGGTTCAGCGACGCCAGGTTGCACGACGAGTTGTCCAGCGACATGTATTCGCTGCACGGGTTGCTCGCCGTGATGCGACCCGTCTCCGGGTTGGTGTGCCAGTCGTTGATCGTGTCGTCGTACTGGATGCCGGGGTCGGCGCACTCCCACGCGGCCACCGCGATCTTGCGCCACAGGTTGCGCGCGTCGACCTCCTCGATGACCTCGCCGGTCGCCCGGGCGCGCAGCCCGAACTGGGTGCCCTGCTCGACGGCGCGCATGAACTCGTCGGTGACCCGCACCGAGTTGTTGGCGTTCTGGTACTGCACGGAGGTGATGTCCCGGCC
>JBOGDX010000400.1:0-3475 GCA_050743225.1 Actinomycetes bacterium
GCCAGCCCCCATCCGGCGAACCGGGCGTGTCCCGCGGCGAGCGGGGCGTAGACCGCCAGCGCGTCCTCCGCGGCGGTGCGGTGGCGGGAGGACCCCGTGTAGGACGCGTAGGTGAGCAGAGCCCCGGCGGCCGCCGCCTGACCGGAGGGCGTGGCGTTGTCGGTCGGGTCCTGCGGTCGGCGCATCGCCGCGAGCTGCGGGTCGGCCCGGTCGTCGGCCGTGTCGTGGAAGCCGCCCTGTCCGTCGCCGAAATGGGCCAGCACGACGTCGAGCAGCCGTCCGGCGGCCTCGAGCCTGCCGGGTGCGCCGGTCACGGCGTACAGCGCGAGCAGACCCTCGGAAACGTCGGCGTAGTCCTCGAGCACCCCGGCCGGCCGCCCGGCGAGCCCGTCGCGGGACACCCGGCGCAGCCGGCCGTCGTCGAGGTGCACGGTGAGGAGCAGGTCGGCCGCGGCCGTGGCCGCCTCCACCAGGTCGGGCCGGTCGAGCAGCGCCCCCGCCTCGGCGAGGCCCGCCACGGCCAGGCCGTTCCACGCGGCGACGACCTTGTCGTCGCGGGCGGGCTGCGGCCGTCGTGAGCGTTCGGCGAGCAGGCGGGAGCGGACCCGCGCCCAGCGCGCCGGGTCGTCCGGGTCCCGGCGGAGCTGCAGCGTCGAGCTCCCGTGCTCGAAGGTGCCGGTCGCGGTGACCGACAGGAGGTCGGCCGCCCACCACGCATCGTCCGGGCCAAGCACGCCGGTCAGGTCCTCGGGCGTCCAGACGTAGGTGAGGCCCTCGACCCCGTCGGTGTCCGCGTCCAGCGCCGACGCGAACCCGCCCTGCGGCGTGCGCAGATCGCGCAGCATCCAGTCGGCCGTCTCCAGGGCGACCCGGCGGGCCAGCTCCGAGCCGGTGCCGCGCCACAGGTGGGTGTAGACGCGAAGCAGCAACGCGTTGTCGTACAACATCTTCTCGAAGTGCGGCACCACCCACCCGGCGTCCACCGAGTAGCGCGCGAACCCCCCACCGAGCTGGTCGTACATGCCTCCGCGGGCCATGGCCTCGCAGGTGCCCTCGACCAGGCGCAGCGCGTCGACGTCGCCGGTGCGGGCGTGGTGACGCAGCAGCTGCTCGAGCACCATGGAGGGCGGGAACTTCGGCGCGCCACCGAAGCCGCCGCGCTCGTGGTCGTACGACGAGGCGAGGTGCCGAACCGCCGCGGCCAGCTGGGCCGGCGTCGGCGGCACCCCGTCGCCGGTCGTCAGGGCCGAGCGCTCCGCCAGCCCCGTCACGATGCGCTGGCCCGCCGCCAGCACCTCCTCGCGGCGCTCCCGCCACGCCTGCGCCACCGAGGCGAGCAGCTGCCGGAACGACGGCATCCCGTGGCGCGGGGCTGAGGGGAAGTAGGTGCCGCAGAAGAACGGCTCGCCGTGCGGGGTGGTGAAGACGGTCATCGGCCATCCGCCCTGACCGGTCAGCGCCTGGGTCGCCTCCATGTAGACCGCGTCGACGTCGGGGCGCTCCTCGCGGTCGACCTTGACGGCCACGAAGTCCGCGTTGAGCTGGGCCGCCGTGTCGCCGTCCTCGAACGACTCGTGGGCCATCACGTGGCACCAGTGGCAGGCCGCGTAGCCGACCGACACCAGGACGGGGACGTTGCGGCGGCGGGCCTCCTCGAACGCCTCCTCGCCCCACTCCCACCAGTCGACCGGGTTCTCCCGGTGCTGGAGCAGGTAGGGGCTGGTGGCCTCGGCCAGGCGGTTCGGCACCCGTCCATCCTGCCTGCGCCCTTCAAGTCGTGTGATCCGGCGCCGATAGGACCCTATGGCTCTGTCGAACGACGGCGCCCCGAGTCAGGCGGCACCGTCGCTTCGACACGGGGAGGGGTGCTGATGCTGGCCGCGCTCTGGGCGCTCGTCGGGGCGACGTTCGCCCTCGCCGCTGTGCACACGACCCGCCGGACCCGTCCGGTCGACCCGCTGCCGGGGTACCTGCTGGCAGCCGGCGTCGCCCTCCTGTCCGCCGGGCGGGCTGTCGCCTCGCTGGACCACCCGTCGATGTCGTACGCCGACGTGCCGCACCTGCTGGCCTACCCGGCGCTGGCCGCCGCGGTGACCGCGTTCCAGCGCGACCGCATCCGGCGCGACCAGGACAGCCTGCTCGACGCGCTCGTGGTCACGGTGGCCGCCGCCCAGGCCGGCTGGCTGGTGCTGCTGGAGCCGGTGATCGGAGGGGGGACCGACCTCGCCGGCTCGGTCCTGACCGCGGCCAACGCCCTCGGCCTGCTGCTGGTCATCGCCGTCGCGGCCCGCCTCGGCTTCGCCGTCATCGGGTCCCGCGACGGCGCGGCCCGCCTGTTGCTGGCCGGCCTGCTCGTCGGGACGGGCTCGGAGGTGGCGGCAGCCGTAGCCGACCTCCCGCACCTCGCGTTCGGCTGGGTGGCCGGCGCCGGCCTGCTCCTGCTCGCGGTGCGCCACCCCGGGATGGCCCACCCCAGGCCGGTGACCGGCTCGGCCCGGCTGTCGACAACCTGGCGGTTCGTGGCGCTGCTGGGCCTGGCCTGCCTCGTCTCACCGGTTCTCGTGCTCACCCATCCCGCCCGCGGCGAGGCGACGAAGGCGGTGGTGGTCCTCGGTGGGGCGGTGCTGCTGTTCACCCTGTCGCTGGTGCGGATCAGCAGCCTGCTCTCGCGGCTGCGCCGCACGATGCGCCGCGAGCACGTCCTGCGGGAGGCAACCGGCGCCCTGGTGGGCGCCGCCGACCGGGCCGGCGTCCGGGACGCGGCACTCGACGCCGCGGTCGACCTCGTGGACCAGCCAGGGAGCCGGGCCTGGCGCATCGACGGCGACCCCGGCGGCACGGTGGCGCAGGCCACCGACGACGCCGAGGTCGCGACCTTCCTCGACTCCTCGGAGCTGGCCGCGTTCCCCGTCGCCGATCAGGGCATCGGGGTCCTGCACGGCCCGTCGCTCCTGCACGCGTCCCTGGCCGTGCCCAGCACGCACACACTGGTGCTGGTCGCCCTCCCGGCGCGCGGCGCCGCCCGGGAGGCCGCGGTCGTTGCGGTGGAGCACGCTCCGTCCACGCGCACCGTCGCCGCTCTCGAGTCGCTGGCGGCCACGATGAAGCTCGCCCTCGAGCGGCTCGACGTCGGCGAGATCATGGTCGAGCGGCGCAGCGAGCGACGGCTCCGCCTGATGCTGCAGTACGCCTCCGACGTGATCTGCATCCTCGACCACGACCTGACCGTCGTGCACGTGACGCCGGCCGTCGAGCCCATCGTCGGCATGCCGGCGCCCGAGCTGCTCGGCATGAACTGGCTCGACGTCGTGGCGGAAGTCGACCGCGACGCGGCGCGCGACCTCGTCAGCCTGGCGCAGGGTGGCCGGCCGGCTCGCGGAGAGGTCAGGCTCAACACCGAGGACGGCCACACCCGCCACGTCGACGCGGTGGTCACCGAGGTGATCGACGAGGACCTGATGGGCTTCGTCATCAC
>JBOGDX010000401.1:0-3473 GCA_050743225.1 Actinomycetes bacterium
ATCCAGCGCATCAGGGATCTTCTGACGGAGAAGTCGCCAATGAGATCTGGGCGGAGTACCGCCCACTGCAGAAGGAAATCCGAGCCAGCGGTGAATGAATTCGAGTGTCCGCAATCTGTCCGCAATCTGTCCGCAAGAGGACGAAAACGCTCCAAACCGACCGGTGCGCGGAACCGAAGTTTGCGCAGGTCACACACGCTTTTCGCGACTAGCCGCCATCGCTCAAAGCCCCTGACGCGCTCTCCGGCTTACAGGCCGGCTCATTCGCCCCATCCCTCTGACCTGCGGAAACATCGTCAGCGTGAGCCACTAGTCCACACAGAGTCCACAAGATTCGTGCTTTCGGTCCCGAGCACGGAGTCGATTTGAACCGCCCCGGCGAGTCCGGAGACTGGTGTGCCCCGAGTTTGACGGAGTCGGCTTGCTGGATTCTGGTGTCTGACATCAGGAGGCAGAAGTGGCACGACCGGGGTATCCGGCTGAGTTTCGCAGGAAGGTCCTTGATCTCGTCGAGTCTGGCCGAAGTGTCGTCGACGTCGCTCATGACCTTGAGATCAGCGAGCAGTCGATCTACACGTGGCGACGTCAGGACCGCATCGACCGCGGCCTTATCGCGGGGCTGACCAGCGGCGAGAAGGCGGAACTGATGGCGGCGAAGAAGCGGATCGCCGACTTGGAGGCCGAGTTGGCCGTGAGCCGCAGGGCGGTCGAGCTGCTGAAGGAGGAAGTGCGCCCAAAAGGAGGTTCGCGGCGGCCGAGGTGATGGCGGGGGAACATCTGCCTGTCCAGCTCGTCTGTCGCGTCCTTGATATCTCCGAGTCCGGCTACTACGACCGCAAGACTCGCGCGCCCTCGCAGCGGGCTATCCGGCATGTCTGGCTGACCGATCTGATTCGGCAGATCCATCTCGATTCGCGACGCACCTATGGTTCGCGACGCGTCCACGCCGAACTCCGGCTCGGCTACGGCGTTGAGGTCGGCCATGGCGCAGTCGAGCTGCTGATGCACCGCGCCGGCATCGCCGGTGCTACCGGCAGGCCGAAATGGAAGCGGAACAAGCCCGACTCCATCGCTGCTGACCATGTCGATCGCCAGTTCGCCCGATCGGCACCGAATCAACTGTGGGTCACGGACGTGACGGAGCATCCGACACGAGAAGGAAAGATCTACTGCGCGGTCGTTTTGGACACCTACTCCCGTCGCGTCGTGGGCTGGTCAATCGATTCCTCGCCGAACGCGGCCTTGGTGACCAATGCGCTCGGCATGGCGATCGACTCACGCCGACCTGCCCCGGGAACGGTGATCCATTCCGACCAGGGCACGGTCTTCGGCTCGTGGGCCTTCACCCAGCGAGCCAAGGATTCTGGGCTCGTGCCGTCGATGGGCAGCGTCGGCGACTGCTACGACAACTCGATGATCGAATCGTTCTGGTCACGGATGCAGGTTGAACTCCTCGACACCCGGCGCTGGAAGACCCGAGTCGAACTGGCCAACGCGATCTTCGACTACCTCGAGATCTGGCACAACCGGCGGCGGCGACACAGCCGACTCGGCATGCTCTCCCCGATAGAGTTCGAACGCACCCAATCAACCACCGTGGCGTGAGAATCCAGACTCACGACTCCACGGAACCCGGGGCAGGCCACTAATGGCCCCCAAGTAGCTTTCGGCGGATGCTTGCGTACAGCCTCGCAAGTGCGATCGCCGCGCATTCGGGGAGAGATGCGCTAGGGCGCAGTGATGACGTGACCAAACCTCCTGTGCGTTGCCCGGTGGCAGCGTAGGCTCGAAGTGAGGCACGCGATAGCAGTTCAGTGCGATCGTGCGAGCCCACAAAGCAGCGGATCGGTGTCGTCACATGACCAGAACACCCGACCCGGTTGCGACGCGAGATCGCCATGGCGTGCCGAGGCGACACGTCGGTTGGATCGTCGCAGGCTCTTTGCTGACCGGCCTCGTTGTTGGTCTGCTGCTCGTTGCTGCTGCCCCGTTCATCGACCCAGAGGAGCGCGACGTCACTGGCGCCCTTCTCCTCGGGTTTGCGGTCGGTTGGGCGATGCTGGCCGTGCTGTCCACCAGGCTTACTGACCAACCGCAGCGATGGGCCGCGGCGCACGCAGCCTTCATGGGGATCGGCGGACTTCTTTTGATCGGGTTCGGTTCCGCTGTCCATGACGTGCTCGACTGGGTGTGGCCTCCCGCATTACTCGCGCTGGTCGTGTGGACGTTCGTGTCGGCCCACCGACACCTGAACAGCCGCAGCCGCCGGTGGCTGCTGTATCCCGTCCTGGCGACGCTTGCCCTCGCTTCGGTGGCTGGCGGCTACGCGACCGTACGTGAGGCGGTCGAAGCTCGCACCGACGAGATGCCCGGTCAGCTCGTGGACGTCGGCGGACACAAACTGCACCTGTACTGTGCTGGGTCCGGTAGCCCCACAGTCGTGCTCGAACCGGGTGCTGGTGAATCCTCCTCCGCTTTTGACTGGATTAGGCCAGTCGTGGCCAAAGACACACGCGTGTGCGTATACGACCGGGCAGGCCGCGGATGGAGCGAGCCCGCCGACACCGCCCAGGACGCGGCTCAGATTGCAGCCGACCTACGGGATGTCCTCCAACGCGCAGACATCCCCGGCCCATATGTACTAGCTGGCCACTCCTTCGGCGGCCTATATGTCCTCACCTACGCAGCCCGCTATCCAGGCGACGTCGCCGGAATGGCGCTCATCGACTCCACCGCACCCAAACCACCGCCCAGCGAGCCTCCCACTTCGTCGGAGCTGACGGCACGTGTCTCGGCGTTGCTCTCGTCGTCCGCCCGGCTCGGCATCGGCTCGACGGCAGGCAGTCTGCGCAGCACCATCGACGAGTACGTACAGGGGAACGCCTCGACGGGCCAGGCGGGTGAACTGACTGACTTCGCCGACAAACCCTTGATGGTCCTCACTGCCACCGTCGGCAATGGCGCCGGCTGGGAAACCAACCAGGACAAACTGGCGACCCTGTCGACCAACAGCGCCCACCGGGAGGTCGTCGGAGCTACTCATTCCTCGATCGTCCACGACAAGGAGGACGCCGCCGAAACGACCCGCGCCATTCTCGACCTCGTCGCTGCCGTCAGAGGTTCCGGCTCGGTCCGTTGATCTCGCTACCCGTCAGCCGTCGTCGGCGTGCATCCCGCCACGACGGGTCAGTCCACAGATAGTCCACAGGAAGTCCACGAAACCTTCACACGTGTCAACGACCACCTACTACTCGACTGCGGTGTTTTCGCTGGTCAGGCTCGATGGATGAGCATCTGTCACAGATCACCATCAAGAGCCAACTATGCGGGGTCGAAATCCGGCTTGCAGGCCGGCTCATTCGCCACCTTGACCGGACGTCCCGCGATCCGCTCGTGGAGGGCGCAATGTGCGGGTGGGGACATGTAGACACGCGATCTCCACAGGAGCAGACTTGACGGTACGGGGGAGACCC
>JBOGDX010000402.1:0-3465 GCA_050743225.1 Actinomycetes bacterium
GCCGCCGCGCCAGGGAACAGGAAACGGGCCTCGACCGCTCCCTGAAGGTGCCACCCATCCGCCGCTGCCGCGCAGCTCGACCAGCGGCATGAGAGTGCTTTGCCACGTCAGCGCAGAATCGGCCTGTCGAGGCGTTCGACTGGCGTTGTGCATGGATGGGGAGCGGGAGCCGGGCCGGGTCGCGCCGGGAGGGGTCACCCGCGCTGCTGGCGAGACTCGGCACAGGCCCGGTCCCGGAAGTGGGCCTCGGTCGCCTTCGGATGGGTCCACCTATCAGTGCCCTCGTCGTACGCCTCGTAGCGCACCTGGCCGGGGTCCAGGTCTTGCAACTCGGCCAGTGTGAAGGAGACGGACCCGGTCGACCAGTTGTTGTCCGTTGTCCAGCCGTACACGGTGTAGGTGGTGCGGGCTTTCAGTGGGGCGAGCGGCGTATCCGTTGCCCATCCGGACGACGGAGCGGCCATAGGTAGTCGGCCTTCCCGCCTGATCGGTGTCCGCGCCGTCCAGGTACCAAAGTCCTTCCCCCCCTCACCTTGTCCGGCGTAGACGGTGACGCCGTCGATCTGGCCCTCGCACACCGCGACGACGGCCACCGGTGACCCGTCGGCGTCCACAGTTATCCCGGTGACCCCGCCGATCGGGACCGTGCACGCGCACAGGGCAAGGGGCATTGCGACCAGGGCCGCCCAGCGCAGGTGCCGGGGACCTCGGATCACCCCCATGGCGAGAGGATGACACGTCAGCGCCAGCAGGTGTCGGTACAGCGCCGGATCGGCAAAGCTCGAATCATGCATCCGGAGCGGGCCGCGTTCATCGTCGACACCGACGCATTGACCGACGACGAGCGTATTGGGGCCTGCCGAGTGGCCCTGGACCTGCTCGCGACCGAGCCCGCGACCTTCGAGAGCGACATCCCCTGGTCCATGTCCGACCATTGGCCGCCGGAGGTGGCGGAGGCCGCCGGGCATCTTCAGTTGATCAGCCGGCGGCCCCGCAGGGACCCGACCTACGGCCGGACCGGGGTGCTGCAGCGGAGGGACGACCGCGCCGAAGCCATCGTCCTTCGGCTCACCGAGCCCGAACGGGCCGAGATGGTGGCAGTCGTGGGACCCGGCCGACTGGTGCCGATCAGCGAGTGGGACGCCCGCCGCCGAGCCGCCCGCGCGGAACGGCGTAGACGGCTGCTACGGCGCCTCTGGGCGAAGGTCTGCCGTCGCGCCTAAGGACAGCTGCTCGGCGCATCGGCCGGGCCATGCCGCACTCAGGCGAGTCGCCCGGGGTTCCTCGCACTTCTGTTCTACGGTCGAGGCCATGGGACGCGACGAATGGGAGCCGGCCGACCGGGAGGTGACGACGGAAGTCAGTGCTGGGATCGCCAAGTGGTTGCCGGTCGAGATCTCGATCAAGCGAACGATCACAAATAGATGGTCACGCCGGGGCAAGGAGTTCACTAGGAAGGTCGGCGAGTATGCCGACGCCACACCGGAGCATCTGGAGGACCGTCTCGAGCACAATGAGGAACTTGCGGATGCGTACATCACGGCCGGAGAAAGGGCGGTGAGGACGTCGAATGCGGAGTTTCGGGACGGGCTCGCGCGACTGATCGCTGCAGGTCTGCGCGATGACGCCAAGATTGACGCCATCTCCTACTACGTATCGGTGCTCTCCCAGCTTGAGCCGATGCACGTTCGGTACCTAGCGGCCAACGTCAAGGCCGAGCAAATGATTGCAGCCCGTCCTGGCAGTAGTGGCAATCCGACGGTCAAGTTCGTCGCCACAGTCGCGCAGATGCCGCCTGAGATCGCTGGTTCCGCCGCGGAGCGACTACACGCCTTTGGCCTCCTCACCGACAGACTGAGGGGTGACATGGTGAACTGGACTGGCGAACCACTCGGTGCCTTCGCAACCACGGACGTGGGAAAGGCGCTGCTGGCATACTGTGAGGCGTCGGAGCAGCGGTCACCTGCCTAGGCTGCCGTTATGTCGCCTGTCAGTAGCCTGTGCGCAGGACCGCTGAGCGCGAACGGTTATGCCCCTATGCCACCAGCAGCGGATGGCTCGAAGTGACGGCTGGGGCAACTTGACACAGTCACCCTATTCGGCCGCGCGTCCACAAATGTTCCGCGTATCGCCCGCTGTCGTTGCATCGCGCGAGATCTCTCTTCGGTTTCATCGCGGTCCCGAGCCTGACCCAACCGCAAGCGGGGTGTGGGACGGTTCGGCTCCCTCGGCATGGTCGGCTGTCGCCGAAAGCGGCATGTGAGTCACTTCCGCAGACCCCGTCGACCGGCATGATGCCGGTATGGACGGGATCGACGGGCGTCCCTGGAGGCGCTACCTGGCGGGCGTGGCTGCCGAGGTGATCCTGGTCGGGCCTTACTGATACTTCGCGCCGGCGAAACCGTTGGGCTCCCGGATTGGGCGACATTCAGCCTGGCGTTGGCCTTCGTCCCGTTGGCGATCATCGTTGACTATCTCGTTGGTCGCCCGGACCATTCAGAGTCGAAGTGAAGTTTCCGAGGCTGCCGGTTATCGGTCAGGACGTCGGCAGCGTCGCCGTACGTGGGTTGGTCCTTTGGGCGCGCCGGGTGAGCGCTGGGGATTGATGGAGGCTCTCAACGTGCGGAAGGTGGGAGTCATGGCAGCTCCGAGGAAGTGTCCGGATGCTGTGCGGGAACCTGGCGGTCCGGCTGGTCGGTGACCTCGTCGAGGACGATCCGAAATGGGTGACCGTCACCGGCGCCTGCCGCCGGGTCGGGAACAGTTGGGGATCAACACCCGCAGCACCACGGTGCCGGCCGAGCTGGCCGCCTGGGGGCCTGGCGGCCTCACCCTGCCACTTGACAGGAGGTCACTCCATATCAGTTGACCGCGTACCCATCCGAATGTCCGACCGGATGTAGGCCCACCGTGCCGGGGATGGCCAGCTCGCCGGCGCCGCGATCGGCTGCCGCTACCGAGTGCGCGCCGAGCTGACGAGACTGCATGATGGCCCCATGTCCGAAAGGAAGCGAGAAGGGCGTGGGGGCGGTGGCCGTACCACCTTGCATGCGGTGCCCTACGTCATTGGACTAACCGCCGAGCGGGCGAGGGTCGTCCTTGATGCCGCTGGCTTCGGCATGCTTCCTGCGTTTCGGGATGCTGAACTCTCGGGCTACGTCACGCATCAGGAACCGGGCAGTGAGGCTGTCTTCTGTGCTCCGGCCGGTTTCCAGGTACTCGTATGGACTGATGCCGGGGAGACCTCGGGTGACCGGGAGCCGCGCCGTCCGCGGCCGAAGGCCGGAGACACCACCGCCGAGGCGGAACCGGATCGTCCATAGTCGGTTGACGATCGCTCGCTCGGCGGCATGTTAGTGCGTTCGCACAGCTTGCTTTCCGACACTAGAAAGTAGTGCGACGCAGTCACCCATCAGAGCCATCCGCTGATGAGCGGAAGTTCCGCTCTGTCCACCTTGCGTGACG
>JBOGDX010000403.1:0-1181 GCA_050743225.1 Actinomycetes bacterium
GTCGAGCGCGTCGACCGCGGGAACGGGCGGTGCCGCGGCGGACCGGTCGCCCGCCGCCTGCGTCATGAGGGCGCGCGCCGTCGCGATATTCATCCGCGCGGCCGGGTCCTTCTCGAGCAGGCCGAGGATGGCTTCGCCCAGCGGACCTCCGGTGCGGGGCTGTCGTACCGGGTCGGAGATGACGGCGGTCAGCGTCCCGAGGGCGCTGTCGGCGTCGTAGGGCGGACGGCCCTCGGCCGCGGCGTACAGCGTGGCGCCGAGCGACCACAGGTCCGACTCCGGCCCGGGCTTGCCGCCGCGGGCCCGTTCGGGCGACATGTAGGCCGGGGAGCCGAGGACCACTCCGGTGGAGGTCAGTGACGGGTCGCCGGCCATCGTGGCAATCCCGAAGTCGGTCAGCACGGCACGGCCGTCCTCGGTGAGCAGCACGTTGCCCGGCTTGACGTCGCGGTGCACGATGCCCTGGCGGTGCGATGTCTCCAGAGCACCCAGCATGTCGAGGCCGATCCGCGCGACCCGGTGCGGGGGGAGCGGCCCGTCGTCGTGGAGAACCGTGCTCAGGCTGCGGGTGGGCAGCAGCTCCATGACGATGTAGGGCCGCCCGTCGTCCTCCACCACGTCATAGGTGGTCACCACGTTGGGGTGGCTCAGCCGGGCGGTTGCGCGTGCCTCGCGCAGCGTGCGCTCGCGTAGCTCCTGCTGCTCCTGCGGGCCGACCTCGGGTGGAAAGCGGACCTCCTTGACCGCCACCTGCCGGCCCAGGAGCTCGTCGGTCCCTTGCCACACCGTGCCCATGCCCCCGCTGCCGATCGACCGGTCCAGGCGGTACCGGCCGCCCACAGTGCGGGTCGGAGGGTCGGAAGGCATCCAGCGCCCCTTACCCGGCAGGTCGGCGATCTCACCCAGGGTTTCGGGGCCGCCGGGTGAGGCGAACACCCGACGACGGTACGGGCGTTACCATGGGTGGACAACTGCACAGGGGGTGAATGGTCTCGACTTCGGATGTCGAGTCAGGGGAAGCGGGCCGAGGATGGCCGGGATGATCTCGGAAACCATGCCCGGCACACCAACAAGCGCCGATTCCAATCAGCGCGACTTCGCTCTTGCTGCCTAAGCAATAGCGGGTCTGTCAGCCCGGGAGCGCCTTCGGCCCGGTGCCTGGCATCAGCGAGAAGGCTCAA
>JBOGDX010000403.1:1191-3413 GCA_050743225.1 Actinomycetes bacterium
GTCCGGTCGCGGGACCGGGTGGGACATCTCACAGCGACTGGGCCTGTCGGCAGCTCGCCTGCATGACTGCCGGGGCCGAGAAAAGCGCACGCAGGCTGCGCCCGGAGAAGCCCTGGTTCCGCACCGAAGGACGCGGGTTCGATTCCCGCCACCTCCACCACCACTACTGGCAACTGGGTCCCTCTGGTGGGCCATCCAGCACGTAGCGAACCAGCTCGGGCCGGGACATGCCGCGCCCGCGTGCCTCGTATCGGGAGCGCTCCTCGTCGGCTGCGCCCAGGTCGCCGATCAGCGCGCCGAGCAACCATCGGCTGCTCGCGCTGCGCACGATGCCGTGCCGGTCCAGCCCCGCCTGGTGTGCCGCCAGCAGCGTGAAGGCTCGGGGGGCGTCGCCGCGCACCGCCGCCAGCGCGGCGAACCTCGCGACGACCTCGTACAACAGGCCGGCGTCGGCGGCCCAGTCGGCCAGGCGCAGCGCCTCGCGCAGCGGCGGCTCCGCCGCGTCCGGCTGACCGAGCGCGAGCAGTGATGCTCCCAGCAGGTCGAGCGGGTAGCCGCGCTGGGTCGGGGCCCACCGGAGGATCTCCACGTCGAGGGCGGTGGAGGCCCACGCACGGGCCGCGATGGGGTCTCCGCAGCTCAGCTCCAGCTCGGCCAGGTTCGACGCGGCCATGAACCACGACATGTGGCTCGGGCCGTCGCGTCCCACCGCGGCGGCCTCCTCGAGCAGCGCCCTGGCCAGCGGCACGTCGAACTCGGTGACCGCGCCGCCACTGCAGGTCAGGGTGAACGCGAGCAGGGCCGGGTCATCGACCCCCCGCGCCATCCGCAGCGAGTCCTGGACCAGGCCGGCGACCCGCGCGTCGCCGCCCTCGGTCATCAGGCTCAGCACCAGCGCGTACTGCGCCCCCGCTGCCGCCCGCCAGTGCGCCGCCGCCCCGGCCGCCGGGTGGTCCAGCGCCTGCTCCAGGGGACCCCGCCCCGCCCTCGCGTCACCCGACTGGGCCACCACGATGCCGCGCAGCGTCATCGCCGCCAGTTCGGCCTCCGCGGTCGGCGCGTTCGCCTCGGCCGTGCGCAACCAGGCGTCGGCCTCCGAGCCGAGCAGAGCCACCTGCCGCCAACCGGCGACGGCGGTCGCAAGCCCGGCCAGCCGCATCCGGTCCCCGACGCTCTCCGCGTGGGCAACGGCCGCGCGGACGTTGTCCTGCTCCAATGCATGCCGGCGCGCCTCGTCCGGCGTACGCGGCCAGAGCGGGAACACCCGGTCCGGCGGGTTGAACAGCCGGTGGTAGTACGCGGCGTGCGCCGCCCGGGCCGCCGGCTCCTCGGCCTCCAGCCGGTCGGCGGCGAACTCGCGGATCGTCTCGAGCATCGCGAACCGGCCGGTCTCCTGGTCTGCCGGCACCACCAGGCTGGCGTCGACGAGCTCAGCCAGCAGGTCCACCGTGGGCGCGCCAAGATCCTCGAGAGTCCCAACCACGGCCTCGGCCGCATCCAGTGTGAATCCGCCGCGGAACACGCTCAGCCGGGCCAGCAGCCGCCCCTCGGCCGGGGTCAGCAGGTCGACGCTCCACTGCAGCGTGGCGCGAAGCGAGCGATGCCGTGCGGGCGCGTCGACGCTGCTGGATTCGAGCATCTGCGCGTTCAGCCGGGTCAGCAGCTCGCCGGGTGAGAGCACGTTGGTGCGCGCGGCGGCGAGCTCGAGGGCCAGCGGCAGGCCGTCCAGGCGGGCGCAGAGGTCCGCGACCGCGACCGCGGTGGCCTCTGTGAGCGCCATCGACCGGCCCACCGCCCGGGCTCGCTCCAGGAACAGCGCGCACGCCGGCGCGGCCTCCACCTCGTGCGGCTCGTACAGGTCCAACGCAGCCAGGCCCAGAGGGGCCAGCGGGAAGCGCATCTCGCCGGCGACGTGCAGCGCCGCCCGGCTGGTGGCCAGCACCACGACGTCGCCGGCCGCTGCGAGTAGCCCGCCAACCAGCCGCGCGGCGTCGGGCAGCAGGTGCTCGACGTTGTCCAGCACGACAAGCAGCTGCCGTTCGGCCAGCAGCTCGCCGACCGTCTCGATCAGCAGCCGGTCGCCGCGGTCACTGATGCCGAGCGCGTGCGCCAGCGACGGAGTCACCTCGGCGGGGTCGCCGAGGCCGGCAAGTGGCACCCAGCACACGCCGTCGGCGAACGCGGACGCCGCGGCCCGTGCCGCGGCCAGGGCGAGCCGAGTC
>JBOGDX010000404.1:0-3404 GCA_050743225.1 Actinomycetes bacterium
GTCTTGGGTCGTCCAAATCTGGGGTTTGGTATTGACAGCCTGCACGTTGCTGTGGGCTATCACCTTCGTTGACCGCTTCTTTAGGTACGTCCAGGTCGGCTCGGCGTCCACTACGTTCTATGCCATCGGGGTCGCCGGCTGCGCAGTTTTCGCCTGGGCGATTCTGTGGTTCAGGCCGGCAACGATCGCCCTCCAAGAGAAGTGTGGCTATTCACCGGCGGCCGAATCGAGGTACCCCGTGTCCCGCGCCCTTCGGGTGCTGCATGCGGTCGTCGTTGCGCTCGTGATCGGTCTGGTCGCGAAGGTCAAGCCGGCACAGGACACGGCAAACATCCGTGAGTGCGCGTGGTGGACTGGGGACAACGGAACGTGTCTGATCTACGCCAACGACTGGCCGGCGCGGACGATGCTGCTGAGCCTCGCCGTTGCGGTTGGTATCCTTATTGCCTTTGTCGGCATGTCGGCGATCTCGACCGAGCGCACCTGGGCCGACACCGATGCGAACCCGCTTCTCGGCTCAGGGATCCTGATCGTCGCATCGACGGCCGTTCTTCACCTGGCGTGGGCGGTCTTCGGATTTGCACTCAGCCGGACCCTGGCCTACCTGGACCTCGTCGGCATGCCGGGGGTGGAATTCAAAGGCGGATACCGCTCGAAAAGCGCCTATGCCCTGATGATTGTCGACGACGGGAATCCGGAGAAGCTCCATGTCCACGGTGCCGAACTCGCCATGCTGGTGGTCGGGCTTCCGTTCTTGGCCTTTGGAACCGCGATCATGGTCTGGCTTCTATACAAAAAGGTTGCATCGCGCATGCGAAAGCATGGAGGAAGCGACCTTGACCGACGAGTCGAGCGCGCTCGCCTGATCCACCGACTTATCTGTTTGCAAAGTGGGTTCAAGCTGAGTGTCAGTGCTATCGCCGTCGTTCTGGTGGGAAACGCCATCTCGTTGGCGTGCATGTGCCTCCTATCGCGGACGACGGAGCTCGACGGCGAGTCAGGGTGGGTCACGGTTGCAGTGATCCTCCAGCATCTCTTGGTCATCGGCGCTTTGGTCCTGGCTGTTTTCAGTCGCATCCGCGCACCGTTGGCGGTAATGGGTGACATCCTCGGCTTCTTTCCGCCGAGGTCTCATCCCTTCGCGGGCTTCTCATACCGGCCGACCCTGCTCGCTGCGATCGACCGGCAATGCGCAGCACACACAGGGCCTTTGGCGCTCGTTGGTCACAGCCAGGGCAGCATTGCCGCCTTCTGGTACACGTCGAGCCAGACATCGCCTTCGCGCAAGCTTCACCTCGTGACCTGCGGTTCGCCCTTGGTGTCCCTCTACGCCCGCTTCTTTCCTCAACAGTTCGACAAGACTAGGTTCGAGCGAGCGCGAGCCGAAACACGCACTCATGGGTGGGCGAACTTCTGGCGAGAGACTGACCCGATCAGCACTGAAGTCGGGATTGCGGGTGACGAGTGCTTGACCGACCCGAGCGAGCAAGGGGCGTCAGAAGGTCTGCTCATTCTCCGCGGCCACAGCGACTACTGGAGTGAGCCGAAACAGCGCGAGCGGATTGCCCTAGATCTGGGCTCAGCCGCATCGGAAGGATCGGATTAGCAAGCCGAACCCACTGACGGCACTACTTCTTGAATCTGATCTGGTCGGCTGGTGACCAGCGGAGTTTCTCGTCCTCACCTAGGTAAAGGAATTCCGGTGGCGACGCGTCCGAGGCCGCGACCACCCTCACATCCTCGTGCCCCTCACTGCCTGTCGCGCGCTTGGCCTTCAACGGCGTGTCGAACTGCACCATTCGGAGTCGGCCGGCGGCCTGCTTATCGGAAGCGGCAGCAATGCCTCGGGATATGACGTCGGCCGCGCCGGTGATCGCGAGGAAGGCCAGCAGAGCGATGATGAGCATGATGATCTGGCCGCTGTCGAAGGTGTCCTTGTTCCTCTGTATCCCCGCCGTGACGGCCGCGACAACGATTGTCACCAGAGGCGCTACCGCTGCCATGACTTTGGTGATGCTGAACGCTGGCGCTTCGACGATGGCGGCCTTTTCACGGTCTGGATCGCTGTTCAGAAAGAACTCGAATGGGTTTGCCATCGCCACCACGCTCCCGCCGGAAATTCGACGTCCTACACGAGAGTGACACATGCGACACGTCCCCGTGGGTCAATCAGGATCTCTCAATCGGGCCTATCGGCTCTAGGAGCACCCCCGTCCAGCGCGGCGGGTCAGATGGCGAGAGGGATGCGTGCGACCCAGCCGGAGCGAGGCGCCGTCTAGCAGGGCGACAGACGGCTTGACCTGGCCGATTCGACTGTTACCCGCCGAACAGTTGGACTATTCGACCTGCGAGGTTTCTCAAGTCCGACCGCAAACCTCGTGAGCCGCGGTGAGTCTCGCGTACTTCACGCCCATCATTTGACGGTCGTGAGGACGGTGATAACGGGCTTGCCAAGATGTTGGACGTAGCTGACGATCTTGCCGACTCGACTCACCTTCGGCGTGCTCGGCTTCAGCGCACGAAGGTCGTCCACGAGCGGTGGGGCGTTCGCCGAGCGGATCGATGCCACCTCGTTGACGCATTCTGCACCACCGACGTAGCCGTTGAGGACCGAAACGGTTGCCTCCGCCACGTCCATCTCGTTCCATTCGCTGCGCGTGTCGAGATGAGCCTTCAAAGCGAAGCCGCAGGCTGCCATCGCTGCGCGGCGCTGGGAATTCACGCGCAGGCGGTCGACGATCTTGCCCTGCACCCAGTCCTCGAACTCATCCGAGACGATCTGCATCATCTGCCACGCGGCGCTATACGAAAGATCGGCCGTCCATGTCACCTCAGTCGGGGGAATGTCGATCGTGACGTTTCGATTCGGCCCAAGTACGGCCAGGGTTGGTCCAAACTCATTGTGGAACTCGTCGAACACCATGTCCGTGGTCGGCGTATCTGGGTAGTCGAGAGGAGCGCCTTCAGGGCCCCGCAGCACCCACACAACATCGGTCTCGTTCGCGAGATAGGTCTTCATCTCTGTTTGATCGGTGCACGCTGCGACGCCGTCGAGGTACGGGACTTCGTCCGGATCATCGGTCGAGACAGTCAGCGGCGTGCTGTACTCGCCTGGGCACTTCGATTGCGGTACGTCGTAGGTCTGGGTGGGCGCCGGCTCGGGAGGGGACTGCGTAGGATCCGATTCAGGAGCGGGAGGGTCATCGCTGCTACAGGCTGTCATCGAGGTTCACAACATCTCCAAGCGTTAGGTGGGCGCACCCGCTTCGCAGATCCTTCTGTCGGTGACGCTCGAAAACTGAGCACTTTCGGCACTCGAAAAGTGAGCAGTTCTAGTGTGGCGTGTTCTCGGCTCGAGCGGATGGCAGGGTATCGATCCCGGTGTTCCTGAGCCGGTGGGACGA
>JBOGDX010000405.1:0-3404 GCA_050743225.1 Actinomycetes bacterium
CCTCGGGGTTGGCGCCGGCGCCGAGCCCGCGGGTGAGCTCGCGGCCCACGTCGAGCTTCACGTCCGCGTCGGACATGAGCAGCGCCTGGGCGTCGGTGTTGATCGCTATGAACTCGACGCCCTTGAGCCCGACCTCGATCATCCGGTTGACCGCGTTCACGCCACCGCCGCCGATGCCGACGACCTTGATGACCGCCAGGTAGTTCTGCGGTGCTGCCACGTCGGGTGCCTCTTTCCCCTCGGCGTGGGACTCCGGCCTTCCCGGAACCCTCACCCTCTAGTTGAGCCTTATAGTTATGTCAACTTCGAGGTTGCGAGGACGGTAGGTGGACCGGGGGTGTGACTCAACGACCGACGCGCCGACACGCCGCACCGTCTTCGGGAGCCGACCCGCCTCGGGAGCCCGGTTACTTGCGGGTGGTCGGCGTGTCCGGGGCGCTCACGTCGTAGGCCGAGGCCTTGCGGGTCAGCAGGACGGCGAGCACCGCGGCCTTGCGCTCCCCCCGCTCCGGGCTCCCCCACACCACCGTCCGCCCCCGCGACAGCCGCAGCGTCAGCTGCGGGGTCGGCTGCTCGGAGGCTCCGACCCGGACCTCGCGCACCTCCTGCCGGACCGGCGCCGGCAGCACGTCGAGCACGTCCATCGCGGCCCGCAGCTCGCGCCGGCCGGCGTCGGGGGGCGCTCCGACCAGCGGCAGCGCCTTCGGCCGTCGGTCCACCGCGGCGAAGACGACGCCCGTACGGTCGACAAGCACCCACGACGACCCCATCGCCCGTGCCGCGGCCGGTTCCCGCTCGCGGACCGTGATCTCCACGGTGTGCGGCCACCGGCGCCCCACCTCGACCGAACGGACCGCCGCGAGGACCGAGAGCCGGCGCACCACGGCCTCCGTGTCGAGCCGGGCCAGCGGGGTGCCGATCGCTATGTCCGCGCGGTCCTCGACGTCCGCGACGCGCAGCCGGTGAACGCCGGTGACCGTGACGTGCTCGACGCCGAGGGCGCCGGACACGAGCACCACCCACCCTGTCGTCGCGAGCAGCCCGGTCACCAGCAGGACGGTCATCGTCGCCAGGAGGCGGGACCGGCGCCGGGCCCGCCCGCGCTCGGCGGCCCGGCGGGGCAGGCTCGTCGAGACGGTCACGGCTGTGACACCACCAGCCGCTCGAGCACCTCGGGGCCGATCATCGTCACATCCCCCGCGCCGCAGGTCAGCACCACGTCGCCGGGCTTGGCCCGGTCCGCCACGTGGTCCGCGACCGACGACCACGACGGCTCGAAGACGACCTGTTGCGGGGGCAGCTGAACTGCAGCGGCCACCAGCGCGCCGGTGACGCCCGGCACCGGGTCCTCCCTCGCCGCGTACACGTCCATGACCACGACCTCGTCGGCCAGTCCCAGCGCCCGCCCGAAGTCGGCGGCGAAGAACCGTGTCCGGCTGAACAGGTGCGGCTGGAACACGACCACGACCCGCCCGCCGTCCGCCACATCCCGGGCGGCGACCAGGTCGGCGGCCAGCTCGGTCGGGTGGTGGGCGTAGCTGTCGAAGACCCGCACGCCCGCGACGCTGCCCTTGTGCTCGAACCGTCGACGCGTCCCGGTGAAGCTGGCCAGCCCCTCGCGCAGCCGCTCCGCCGGGAAGCCGAGGCCGATCCCGACCGCCAGCGCCGCCGCGGCGTTGAGCGCGTTGTGCCGGCCGGGCAGCCGCAGCTCAACGCGACCCAGCCGGCGGCCGCGGGCGACCGGCTCGAAGGAGCTGCCGAGGCCCTTCGTCACCAGGTCGACGACCCGCAGGTCGGCGTCGGGGCTCTCGCCGTACGTGCGTAGGTCCAGGCCCTTCGCCCGGGCCCCGACCGCCAGCCGCTGGGCGCCCGGGTCGTCGGCACAGGTCACCAGGAACCCGTCGTACGCGATCCGGTCGACGAACGAGTCGAACGCCTCAGACACGGCCTCCGGCGTCCCGTAGTGGTCGAGGTGATCGGGCTCGACGTTGGTGACGACGGCGGCGTGCGGCGAGTAGAGCAGGAACGAGCCGTCGCTCTCGTCGGCCTCGGCGACGAACACGTCGCCCGACCCGTTGTGCGCATTGGCCCCCGACTCGTTGAGGTTGCCGCCGATGGCGAACGACGGATCGGCGCCGCAGTGCTGGATGGCCACGGTCAGCAGCGACGTGGTCGTGGTCTTGCCGTGAGTCCCCGCGACGGCGACCGCGCGCCGGCCGGCCATGACCGACGCGAGGGCTCCGGCCCGGTGCACGACCCGCAGACCGAGGCGCTCGGCCTCGAGCAGCTCGGGGTTCCTGGGACGGATCGCGGTGGACACCACGACGGTGTCGGCCCCGGCGACGTGCTCGGCGGCGTGCCCGACGTGCACCGTGGCCCCCAGCGCGCGCAACGCGGCCAGCGTGACCGAGTCCTTGGCGTCGCTGCCGGAGACCGGGAGGCCGCGGGCGAGCATGATGCGCGCGATCCCGGACATCCCAGCGCCGCCGATGCCGACGAAGTGCACCCGGCCGAGCTCTTCGGCGGGTTCGGGGTGGGCCGGTCGGTGGGTCGGCAGGCCAGCGCTCACGACGTCCTCCTCTCCCGCACGGCCTGCAGGACCAGGTCGACCAGCCTCTCGTCGGCGTCGCGACGCCCCGACCCCGCGGCGGCCGCCCCCATGGTCGCCAACCGGTCCGGGTCGGTGAGCAGGGGGGTCAGCGCGGACCGCACCCACTCCGGCGTGCAGTCGGCGTCGTCGACGAGCAGCCCGCCGCCGGCCTCGACGACCGGGCGGGCCATGAGCTCCTGCTCGCCGTTGCCGATCGGCAGCGGGACGTACGCCGCCGGCAGGCCCACCGCGGTCAGCTCGACGACGGTGTTCGCGCCGGCTCGACACAGCGCCAGGTCGGCCGCCGCGTAGGCGAGGTCCATCCGCTCGAGATAGGGCACGACGACGTACGGCGGGGAGGTACCCGGGTCGGCGACCGTCACGGTGTTGCCGTGGCCCGCGGCGTGCAGAACCTGGACACCGCTGGACCGCAGGTGCGCGGCCGCGCCCTCGGCCGCCTCGTTGAGACGGCGCGCCCCTTGGGAGCCACCCGTCACCAGCAGGGTGGGCCAGGTCGGCTCGAGCCCCAACCCGGCTCGGGCCTCGTCGCGCCGCGCCGCCCGGTCGAGGGTGGCGATGCTGCGGCGGATCGGCAGGCCCAGCTGGCGACCGCCCCGGATCGGCGTGCCGGGGAAGGTCGTCGCGACGTATGGGGTCAGCCGGGCGCCGAGCCGGTTGGCCCACCCGGGTCGCGGGTTGGCCTCGTGCACCACGATCGGAACCCCGAGCCGTCGCGCGGCCAGGTAGGCGGGGGCGGACACGAAGCCGCCGAACCCCACCAGCGCGTCGGCCTGCCGGTCGCGCAGCACGGCGG
>JBOGDX010000406.1:0-3399 GCA_050743225.1 Actinomycetes bacterium
GTGCGGGCGAGCAGCCCGGCCCGGACGAGGAAGGGCTCCGCAACCTCCTCGACGGTCTCCCGTTCCTCGCCGACGGCCACGGCCAGCGTCGACACGCCCACCGGCCCACCTCCGAAGTGGCCGACCAGGGCCTGCAGCACCGCGCGGTCGAGCCGGTCCAGGCCGCGGTCGTCGACCTCGTAGACGTGCAGCGCGGCGCGCGCCACGTCCTCGGTCACCACGCCGTCGGCCCTGACCTGGGCGTAGTCACGCACGCGACGCAGTAGCCGGTTGGCGATGCGGGGTGTTCCCCGGGAGCGCCCGGCGACCTCGACCGCACCATCGCCGGTCAGCCGGACGCCGAGCAGGCCGGCGGACCGTGTGAGCACATGCTCGAGGTCGGCCGCGTCGTAGAAGTCCATGCGGGCCGTGAAGCCGAACCGGTCGCGCAGCGGCCCGGGTAGCAGGCCCGCCCGCGTCGTGGCTCCCACGAGGGTGAACGGCGGGATCTCCAACGGGATCGCGGTCGCGCCGGGGCCCTTGCCGACGATCACGTCGACCCGGAAGTCCTCCATCGCGAGGTAGAGCATCTCCTCGGCCGGCCGGGACATCCGATGGATCTCGTCGAGGAAGAGCACCTCCCCCTCGGTGAGGCTCGAGAGGATCGCCGCCAGGTCGCCGGCGTGCTGGATGGCCGGGCCGCTCGTGATCCGCAGCGGCGCCTGCATCTCGGCCGCGATGATCATGGCCAGCGTGGTGTTGTGACAGACGAGGTCGTCGACCGTGTAGGTATGACTCCCGGCCACTGTGAGGCATCGGCAGGCATGTTGGCCCACGGCTTCGATCCCGACGACGCGGTCCGTTGCGAGCGTTTCGTCGAAACGATCCCGTCGGGGGGTCCAGTCACGCAGGCGCCCCGCCTTGGCACCCCATAAGGGCACTCGTTGAAGGAACCGGGCCGCGTCGTCCTGGCTGGTCACCGACAATCGCCAGGACGCATGCCGCTCGCCGTTGTAGCGTCCATTCTTGGCCTTGAGCCGTGACTGGACACCGAGCCGCAGCAGCAGGTGTTGGACGTCGACGAGAAGGTCCCGGTTAACGCTGTAGAACTCGGTCACGACGTCGTATCGATCAGGCCCTCGACGACTGACGGTTCCGTCGCAGGCGAAGTAACCTCCGAGAAACTGCGCAACCAGCTGCTGATCTGCCCTGAACACGAACTCCGGTACTCGCTTGTCGTGCGCTGTCTTGTCCCACAACTCCGCCTCACGCAGCCAGTCGTTGGCTTCTCTGAATCGAATGAGCGAACTGTTGGTGCTCTTGGGCCGTGTGAAGTGTCCGAAGCCGAGCTCGTCAAGGGTCTCTCGCATGACGTCGAGGACTTCGGGGTCCCCGTTCGTCAATGTGGACTGGATTCGCGTGCATCCGTCGCCCACGACGAAGCCCGCAAGTCGGAACTCGGCCTCGCGCCGATCGGACACGACCCAGGTCTCCGGAGACAAGACGCAGGCGAGATGATCCCCCAGCCGGATGTCCCCCGCCTTGACCCACCCATCAGGGGTCAGGAACGGATGGTCCGGAGCCGCGACGACCCTCCGACCGGAGGCCGTGACGAGTCGAAGGCACTCCAAGTCTCCCTGTTCGTGAACCGCCTCGACGAGCTCGGGACGCCCCTCAGCCGAGATGACCCAGTCACCCACTGCGACGTCCCCCATGCGACGACGTGAGCCATCGCCCATGAGGATCAGGCTTTCGACAGAAACCGGCTTTCCCAAGCCAGGCGGGCCGGACAGGAGGACGTGGTCGGGCACGCGGCCGCGGCGTCGTGCTGCCTCGAGCATCAGACCGAGCTGCTCGCGAACCCGGTGCTGGCCGATGAACTCGTCCAAGGTGCGCGGTCGCAGCGCGGCCTCGACCTCGCGCTCGTCGTCGGGTGACGACGAGCCGTCCAGGCCCGGGTCGACCAGCCGGCGGTCGGGGTCCACCAGCTCTTCAGCGCCGGACGTACGCGCGCCGCTCATGCCCGGCTCAAGGACCGCAGGGCGACCTTCAGCAGGGCCGCGATGTCCGGCGCCTCACCGGCGGCGGTGGCCCGCTCGGCCTCAGGGGCTGCGGCAGCGACCGCCTCGTCCGCCTCGCGTGACGACCAGCCGAGCCCCAGCAGAGCAGCATGGAGGTGATCGCTCCAACCGGTCGGCATCGTCGCCGCCCGTGGCGCGCCGGTCCCCCGTACCGATCCCAGCCGGTCCTTGAGCTCGAGCACGATTCGTTGTGCGCCCTTGCGTCCGATGCCGGGGACCCGGGTGAGCGTGGCGAGGTCCTCGGTGGCAACGGCCAGGCGCAACGCGTGGGGCCCGTGCACGGCGAGCATGGCCTGCGCGAGCCGGGGCCCGACCCCGCTTGCCGTCTGAAGCAGCTCGAAGACCGTGCGTTCGTCGTCGTCGGCGAACCCGTAAAGCGTCAGCGACTCCTCGCGAACAACCAGGGACGTCGGCAGGTGGGCGTGCTCGCCGAGCCGTAGCCCGGCGAGAGTGCCAGGCGTGCACTGGACGGAGAGCCCGACTCCGCCGACCTCCACGACGGCGCCGTCCGGGGCCAGCTGGGCGACCCGGCCGGCGACGAAGGCGATCACGCGGTCGCCTCGGCCAGCGCCGCGGCGAGGCGAGCCGTCGCTCCCCCGCGCCACACGTGGCAGATCGCCAGGCCGAGCGCGTCGGCGGCGTCGGCCGGTCGAGGCGCGGCCTCGAGACGCAGAATGCGCGACACCATGGCCGTGACCTGCGCCTTGTCGGCCCGGCCGTTGCCGGTCACGGCGGCTTTCATCTCACTCGGTGTGTGCAGCGCCACCGGGAGCCCGGCACGGGCCGCACACGTGATCGCGACGGCGCTGGCCTGCGCGGTGCCCATGACCGTGCGGACGTTGTGCTGGCTGAACACCCGCTCCACGGCGACCGCGTCCGGGCGGTGCTCGGTTATCCAGGCCTCGACCTGCGCCTCGATCGCGAGCAGCCGCGCCCCGATGTCGTCGCCCGGTGGGGTGCGCACGACGTCGACCGCAACGAGGCGCAGCGGCCGGCCCGCGGCCCCCTCCACCACGCCCAGGCCGCACCGGGTCAGCCCCGGGTCGACTCCCAGCACCCGCACCCGGCCTCCTCGCCCGTCCGAACACCTGTTCGGGAAGCACGCTACCGCTGGCCCGCGACGATGCCGGCGTACGACGCGCCGGTCGGGCGGTCGGTTGCCGCGGCGGTCTTCCGCTGACCGTCAACCGGGGTTGACGCCGCGAGGCTGTCAATGTAGGTTGACGGCCATGACATCGGAGATGACCGGCTCGGCGGACTCGGCAGCCGTCGCCGAGCAGGCGGCCAGCCGGGACCCCGCGGTCGGCCTCCGCGCGGTGGCCGCTCTGCGCCGGCTGGC
>JBOGDX010000407.1:0-3396 GCA_050743225.1 Actinomycetes bacterium
GTAGACGCCGGTCATGGTCCACTCCACGCCGTCGTTCGGCGTGGTGTCGGAGATGTCGAAGTTGCCGTCTGCCACGTCGATCTTCCCGAGGGAGGCGTGCTTGAGCGAGCGGAACTGGTCGCCGTCGGTGCACTTGAAGAGCGTGGCCTTGCGCGTGATCTTCACGAGCCGCTGCTTCGTGTCGATCACGAGGCTCACGCGGCCGCCGTCGCTCGTCCTGCCCGCGTAGGTGGCCGGCCCGACCGCGGCCTGCGCGGCCTGCGCGGCGTGGCGATGCCCGTGCTGGAGGGAGCCCTCGAGCGCAGCATCGACCTCGCGGCGGCGATGGACGCGCGTGGCTTCGGCCGCGGTGCCGGCCCGGACGCCGCGGCTCATGCTTCCGGGCACACGTCCGGGCAAATGTCGGGCCACACGTCGGCCGCGCACTCCTCCCGGCACACGTCCGGCGCGCTCACCCTCGCCGGCCTGCTCGGCGTCTGCGCCGGGCTCTACGGGCTGCTCGACGCCGGCTCTCCCGTCGCCCTCGGGCTCCCGCTGCTCGCGGCCGGCGCCCTGGTCGCCGGTGCCGGGCTGGCCGTGGGCGGTCGCCGGGCGATCCGGTCGCGCTACCGACCCGACCGATGGGGCCGGCCGGAGTGGATCGTCGCCGGCAGCGGCGCGGTGGCAGCGGCCGCCGCGATCGTCGGGTCCGCCCTCGACCCGGCCGCGATGCACCCGGCCACGTCTCCGCTGACGGTCCCGACGCTGCCTGTGCTGCCGGTACTCGGGCTGCTCGTCGCGCTGCTGCCCGCCTGGGCGTCGCCGCGGCCCGAACCGGAGGAAGATCACCGGGTAGCCGTCGAGGGGGCCGCGTGATCCGCTTCGAGCAGGTGTCGGTTCGCTATCCGGGCAGCGACGGAGCCGTCCTGTCGGGTGTCGACCTCCACGTGCCCGAGGGCGAGCTGGTCCTGGTGGTCGGTCGCACCGGGTCCGGGAAGTCCACCCTGCTGAAGGCCGTGACCGGTCTCGTGCCGCACTTCACCGGGGGGCTGCTCACCGGGCGGGTGACGGTCGACGGCCGCGACACCCGCGACCACCGGCCCCGCGACCTGGCCGACATCGTGGGGTACGTCGGGCAGGACCCGCTCGCCGGCTTCGTCACTGACACGGTCGAGGAAGAGCTGGCCTACGGCATGGAGTCGCTCGGCGTCGTCCCGGACGTGATGCGCCGCCGCGTCGAGGAGGTGCTCGACGTGCTCGGCATGGCCGCGCACCGCGGGCGGCCGCTCGTCGCCCTGTCGGCCGGGCAGCGGCAGCGGGTCGCGATCGGCTCGGTACTGACGCCGCACCCGCGGGTGCTCGTGCTCGACGAGCCGACGTCCGCCCTCGACCCGTCCGCCGCCGAGGAGGTGCTCGCTCTGCTCCAGCGCCTGGTGCACGACCTCGGCATCACGGTGCTGTTGGCGGAGCACCGGCTGGAGCGGGTCGTGCAGTATGCCGACCGGGTGGTCGTCGTACCGGGTCGGGGCGGTCCCGTCATCGTCGGCCCGCCGGCCGAGGTCATGGCAACGGCCCCGGTCGCCCCGCCGGTCGTGGAGCTTGGCCGGCTCGCGGGCTGGTCGCCGCTGCCGCTGTCGGTGCGCGACGCCCGCCGCCGGGCGGGAGGCCTGGCACATCGCCTGTCCGCCGTACGCCCGCAACGCCCCCAGCCGCACACCATCGGCGACGTGGTCGCCCAGGCGCGCAATGTCGTCGTCCGCTACGACGGGCGGCCCGCCCTGCGCGGGGTGGATCTGCGGCTGCACGCGGGCGAGGTGGTGGCGCTGATGGGCCGCAACGGCGCCGGGAAGTCGACGCTGCTGGCGAGCCTGGTCGGGCTACGGCGCCCGGACGCGGGCACGGTGCAGGTCGGACCGGACCGCCGGGCCCCCGGCGAGCTGGCGCCCCGCGACCTGGTGCGGCAGGTGGGCATGGTGCCGCAGGAGCCAGGCGACCTGTTGTACGCCGACACGGTCGCCGACGAGTGCGCGCAGGCCGACCGTGACGCGGGCGTGCCGGGTGGCACGGCGCTGGCCACCTTCGCCGACCTGGTCCCGGGCGTCGACCCCGCCATGCACCCGCGCGACCTCTCCGAGGGCCAGCGCCTCGCCCTGGCCCTCGCGGTCGTGCTGGCCGGCCGCCCACCGCTGGTGCTCCTCGACGAACCCACGCGCGGCCTGGACTACCCCGGCAAGGAACGGCTGGTGCAGGTGCTGCGCCGGCTCGCCGCCGACCGGCACGCGGTGCTGCTTGCCACCCACGACGTGGAGCTCGCGGCGACGGTGACCGACCGCACCGTGGTACTGGCCGAGGGCGAGGTCGTCAGCGACGGGCCGTCCCGCGAGGTCGTCGTCTCCTCGCCCGCGTTCGCCCCCCAGGTCGCAAAGATCCTCGCGCCGCAGCCGTGGCTGACGGTCGCCGAGGTCGCGCAAGCGCTGAGGGCCGGATGACCACCGCACCGCTCGTGGCCAGGACGGCACCGCCCCGCCCGGTCCGGGTCCGACCGCGGGCCGCGGTGGCGCTGGCCGGGGTCAGCCTGCTGGGCCTGGTCGCGTTCTGCTGGCCGCTGCTGGTCGAGCCGGGGGCCGGGCTCGACGGGTCGGCCACCGCACCGTGGCTGTTCGTCGCGCTGCTCCCGCTGCTGCTGGCGGTCGTGCTCGCCGAGATCGCCGACGGCGGGATGGACGTCAAGTCGGTGGCGGTCCTCGGTGTGCTGGCCGCCGTCGGTGCGGCGCTTCGGCCGCTGGGTGGCGGGGCGGCCGGCTTCGAGCCCGTGTTCTTCCTGCTGGTGCTGGCGGGGCGAGCCCTCGGGCGAGGCTTCGGCTTCGTGCTCGGCTCGGTGACGCTGTTCGCCAGCGCGCTGCTCACCGCCGGTGTCGGGCCCTGGCTGCCGTTCCAGATGCTCGCGGCCGGTTGGGTCGGCTTCCTCGCCGGGTGCCTGCCCCCCGCGCGCGGTCGGGCCGAGGTCGCCCTGCTGTCGGCGTACGGCGTGGTGGCCGGGTTGACCTACGGGCTGCTGATGAACCTGCAGCTGTGGCCGTTCGCCGTAGGGCTGGAGAGCGGCCTGTCCTACGTCGCCGGCGACCCGGTCGCCGACAACATCGGCCGCTTCCTGGCGTTCACCCTCGCGACGTCGCTGGGCTTCGACATCCCCCGGGCGCTGACCACGGCCGGCCTGGTGGCGCTGACCGCCCGTCCCGTGCTGCTGGCCCTGCGACGGGCCGCCCGCAAGGCCGAGTTCGGCGCGGTGCCCGAGTTCGGCGCGGCGCCCGACACCGTCGCGGCTGCCGACTCGGGGCGAGGGAGGGCGTGAGGTCGGTGGACCTCGACCTCGAGCAGGTCGGCGCGTCCATCGTCCGCCCGGACGAGGCGGTGAGG
>JBOGDX010000408.1:0-3393 GCA_050743225.1 Actinomycetes bacterium
GGGCCGGTTGGCGGCCGGCGACTACCCGGCTGCCGTACGCGCCGCGGAGGCGGCAGTCGCGGCAGACTCGCTGCTGACCGCGGCGTACGTCGTGCTCGGGCACGCCCGCTCCACCCTCGGGCAGGACGGGGCGGCGGTCGAACCGCTCCGGAAGGCGGTCTACCTCGACCCAGCCGAGGGGCACGCCCACTTCCTGCTCGCCGGCGCCCTGGCCCGGTTGGGCCAGCACGCCTCGGCATCGGTGTCCTACCGGGCCGCGGCCCAGGCCGTCACCGCGATGCCATCGGAACGGGCCGCGGCTCTCATGGCCGGTCGGGACGCCGTGGAGCTCGCGGAGCTGTGCGAACGGCTGGCCGACCAGTCCGCTCGGCGGGCCGGGCGGGTTGCCGCCTGGACGCCCGGGGGTGGCGCGTGAGCGGATACGTCACGTTCGTCATGAGCGGCCGCAGGCTCGCCGGCCGCCTCGGCGAGGTCCGCGAGGTCGTTCGCGCGACCGGGATCGAGCCGCTCGCCGGGGCCCGTGCGCCGGTCACCGGCCTGCTCGTCCTGCGCGGGACGCCGCTGCCCGTCGTCGACCTCCGGTCGGCTGCCGACGCGGGTGACACCGGCGACCTGCTCGTGCTGCAGACCCCCGACGGCGCGCTGGGCCTGGCCGTCGACGAGGTTCTCGCCGTGCTCGGCCCGGATGAGCTCGTCACCGGGCCCGG
This sequence comes from Actinomycetes bacterium, assembly GCA_050743225.1. Taxonomy (GTDB): domain Bacteria; phylum Actinomycetota; class Actinomycetes; order JACCUZ01; family JACCUZ01; genus JBOGDX01. Next base: position 708 of record JBOGDX010000408.1, read on the forward strand.
CGTGGCGGCGCCCGGCCTCCCGGCGTACGTGCTCGACGTGCGCCACGACGCCGCCGGTGCGCCGGTGCTCGTAGTGTCGCTGACCGCGCTCGCGGGACTCGTGCCCGCCTGAGCGCCGCAGGCGCAGCGGGATCAAGATCAGTCCTGCGATGTCGGCGGCGGCGACCGCTGCCCTACGGTACGTCGGTGGATCTCGGACCGGTAGCGCTGTTCACGCTCGGTGGCACGATCGCGATGGCCGGGCACGACGGGGGCGTGGTGGCCCGACTCGGCGGCCGCGATCTGGTTGCTGGCGTCGGCGGACTCGACGGCGGCATTGACGTCGACGTGCGGGACCTCCGCGCCGCGCCGAGCGCGGACCTGTCGTTCGTCGACGTCCTCGACGCCGTCGATGCTGCGGAGGAGGCCCTGGCAAGAGGGGCCTGCGGCATCGTGCTTACCCAGGGAACTGACACGCTGGAGGAAAGCGCCTTCCTCGTCGACGCGGTCTGGGCCCGCGACGCGCCGTTCGTCATCACGGGCGCAATGCGCAACCCGACGCTGCCCGGCGCGGATGGTCCCGCGAACGTGCTCGCGGCGGTCCGGGTCGCGGAGGCGGCAGCGGCCAGAGGTCGCGGGACGCTCGTGGTGGTCAATGACGAGATCCACGCCGCGAGACATGTCCGCAAGTCACACAGCGTGAGCACGGCCGCGTTTGCGTCCCCTGATCTCGGGCCGGTCGGCCACGTCGTCGAGGGGGCTGCCCAATTTCTCGCCAAGGTGCCGCGTCCGCGCCCGATCACCGGGTTCTCGCGGGCTGACGTGTCCGCGACCAGGATCGCGCTCTACACGGCGACGTTCGACGACGACGGCGTGCTGCTCGATGGCATCGGGGACAGCCACCACGGAATGGTGGTCGCCGGGTTCGGCGTGGGTCACGTTCCCGGTGCCCTCGCGCCGGTGTTGGGCGGGCTGGCCGCCACGATGCCGGTGGTGCTGACGTCCCGTACTGGTGCGGGTCCGGTGCTCGCCAACACGTACGGCGCGGTCGGTTCCGAGCGCGACCTGCGGGAGCGAGGCTTGATCAGTGGTGGGTTTCTCCACCCGTACAAGGCTCGGGTGTTGCTGCGGTTGCTCGTCGCGGCGGGCGCCGAAGCAGACGAGATCGCTGCCAGCTTCGCCGCGTTCGGCTAGCCCGGTCCGACCTCAGACGTAGCGCTCGAGGATGGAGGACTCGGCGAGCCGGGACAGGCCCTCGCGGATGCTCCGGGCCCTCGACTCTCCGACGCCCTCGACCAGCAGCAGGTCGTCGATGCTCGCGGCGAGGAGCTTCTGCAGGCTGCCGAAGTGGTCGACCAGCCGGTCGACGACCGTGCCGGGCAGCCGAGGTACCCGCGCGAGCAGCCGGTAGCCACGCGGGCTGACGGCGGCGTCCAGGCCCTCCCCGCCGCCGTAGCCGAGCGCCCTAGCGACGGCGGCCAGGTCGAGCAGCTCCAGCGAGTCGAGCTGGTCGAGCTCGGTCATGACGTCGTGAACGGTGCGTGACCTCCGATTCGCGGAGGCCGGCAGGTAGTCGCGGGCGATGAGCTCTCGGTCCGGCTCCACCCCGGCGATCAACTCGTCGAGCTGCAGGGTCAGCAGGCGGCCGTCGGTGCCGAGCTCGACGACGTACGACTCGATCTCGCCGGCGATGCGTCGCACCATCTCGAGGCGCTGGGCCACCGCGCCGACGTCGCGCACCGTGACCAGGTCCTCGATCTCCAGCGCGGAGAGGGTGCCCGACACCTCGTCGAGCCGCAGCTTGTAGCGCTCCAGGGTCGCGAGGGCCTGGTTGGCCCGGGACAGGATCTGCGTCGAGGCCTCGAGCACGTAGCGCTGGCCGGCGACGTAGATGGCGATGATGCTCATGGACTGGCTGACCGAGATGACGGGCAGGTCGGTCTGCTTGTTGACGCGGTCTGCCGTGCGGTGCCGCGTGCCGGACTCGTCGGTCGGGATGGACGGGTCCGGCACCATCTGCACCGCGGCCCGCACGATCCTGGTGCAGTCACGGTCGACGACGATCGCGCCGTCCATCTTGGCCAGCTCGCGCAGGCGGGTGGAGCTGAACTCCACGTCGAGGACGAAGCCGCCCGTGCACATGCCTTCGACGACCTTGTCGTAGCCCAGGACGATCAGTGCGCCGGTGCCCCCGCGCAGGATGCGCTCGAGGCCGTCGCGGAGCGCGGTGCCGGGCGCGATCGCAGCCAGCGTGGTGCGCAGCGGATCGTGGTCGGTGCCTGCCAACTGCTGCTCCTGGTCACCCCCGGCCCGCGGAGCCCGCCGGTGGTGGCTGTCGTTCGGCCTCGGTCGCGCGCGAGTCTATCCATCGCTGCGAACGGGACAGCGCGCTACGAATCATCACGAGAGGGTCACGTTTGACGCCGGGACACGCGTGTCGATCGCACGTTCAGTGCCGGCGACTGGCGAACGGGATCACCTCGGCGCCGGGGTAGGCGACCGCTAGCGCACGAGTCAGGTCGGTCACCTCGATCGCCTCGATGCCGGCCGGGACGCGACCCGGGTCGGGCGGCACCAGCGCGTGGGTGAACCCGAGCCGGGCCGCCTCGGCCAGCCGGCGCGTCGTGCCGGTGACCCGCCTGATCTCGCCGGCCAGCCCCACCTCCCCGATCGCGACCAGCCCGGTGGCCAGCGGGTCGTTCTGCGC
>JBOGDX010000409.1:0-3379 GCA_050743225.1 Actinomycetes bacterium
GTGGTCACCTGGCTGGTCCTGGTCGTGCCCGGCTGGCTGTGACCGGGCCGGTCGGCGCGGGGCCAGCGATATTCCTGCCGTTTGACGGGTCGGCTCCCGACGTCGCGCCGGACGCGTTCGTGGCGCCGGGTGCCACCCTGGTCGGAGCGGTCACGCTGCGTGCGGGTGCGAGTGTCTGGTTCGGCGCCGTGGTCCGCGCCGACGGGTCCCCGATCGAGGTCGGGGAGGGCAGCAACGTGCAGGACGGCGCGGTGCTGCACTCCGACCCCGACTTCCCGGTGGCCATCGGGTCCGGTGTGTCGCTCGGCCACCGGGCGGTCGTGCACGGGTGCAGCGTCGAGGACGACGCGCTGATCGGCATGGGCGCGATCGTGCTCAACGGTGCTGTCGTCGGCCGGGGGTCGCTGGTGGCGGCCGGGTCCGTCGTGCGGGAGGGAGAGGTCGTGCCACCGGGCTCCCTCGTAGCCGGTGTCCCGGGCCGGGTGCGAAGGCCGGTCAGTGACGCCGAGCGGGAGCGGATCGCGTCCGGCGCGCAGTCCTACGCAGCGCGGGCGAAGCAGTACCGGGACTCGATCGCGTGATGGACCACCCCGCCGTGACGACCAGTGGCGAAGGGGCCGCCCCGCTCGACGGCGTGACGGTGCTCGAGGTCGGCGTCTTCATGGCGGCACCCTTCGCGGCGATGCAGCTGGCCGACCTTGGCGCCGACGTGCTGAAGGTCGAGAGCCCGGACGGTGGGGAACCGCTGCGCAGCAGTGCACCGTTCGTCCACGGCCACAGCTCGCCCTTCCTCCGGCTGAACCGCTCGAAGCGCTCGGTGGCGCTGGACCTGAAGTCCGACGCAGGTCGCGAGGCGTTCCTGCGGCTCGCCACCCGGGCGGACGTCGTCGTCGAGAACCTGCGGCCTGGTGCCATGCGTGGTCTGGGGCTCGGGTACGACGACGTGCGTGCGGTCAACCTGCATGTGGTCTACGCGTCGGCGTCCGGCTTCGGTCAGGACGGTCCGCTCGCCGCGCTCCCCGGCTTGGACATCATGGCGCAGGCCCGCGGCGGGCTGATGAGCATCACCGGGGAGCCCGGCGGCCCGCCGGCCAAGGTGGGCGTACCGCTGTGCGACCTGGTCAGCGGGCTCTACGTCGCGCTCGCGGTGATGGCGGCGCTGCGCGAACGGGAACGGTCCGGCCAGGGCCAGTACGTCGACGTGTCGCTGCTCGAGTCGGCCGTGTCGCTGGCCGTCTGGGAGGCGGGTCGCTACTTCGCCACCGGCGAGGTCGGTACGCCGATGGGGTCGGCCCACCAGAGCCAGGCGCCGTACCAGGCGGTGCGCACCGCGGACGGCTGGGTGACCGTCGGGGCGATCACGCCGAAGACATGGGCGGGACTGTGCAGTGCGCTGGGGCTCGAACGGCTGGTCGACGACCCACGTTTCGCCACGTCGACAGAACGGCACGCCCGACGTGACGAGCTCGTCCCGGCTGTCGAGCAGCGCACGGCCGCGCTGCCGACGACCGAGGTGGTCGCGCGGCTGGAACGGCACGGCGTGCCCTGCGCACCGATCGCCGACTACGGCGCCGTGTTCACCGATGCACACCTCGCTGCACGCGACTTCTTCTGGGACGCGCCGCATCCTGCCGCTGGCGACGTGCGTCAGGTCGGCTCGCCGATGCGGCTCTCCCGTACGCCCGCACGGCGCGGTGGCGCCGGGCCGGTGCTCGGTGCCGACACCCGGGCAGCTCTGCGCGAGGCGGGCTACACCGACGGGGAGGTCGACGACCTCGCCGCGATCGGTGCGGCCGCGACCGGAGAGGGCGCGTCGTGACCGAGGACCTGCGCGTCGTCCGCGACGGGGCGGTTCTGACGGTCGTGTTCGACCGGCCGGCCCAGCACAACGCCATGACGTTCGCGATGTACGACGGGCTGCACGCCGCCTGCGAGGCCGCGGACGCCGACGACGACGTCGCGGTGATGGTGCTGCGCGGCGCCGGCGACGGCGCGTTCTTGTCCGGCACCGACATCGCCGCCTTCCGCGACTTCCGTGACGGAGCCGACGGCGTCGCCTACGAGGAACGCATCGCGCGCGTCGTCAACCGGCTCGAGGACGTCACGGTGCCCACCGTTGCGGCCGTGCAGGGCTACTGCCTGGGCGGCGGGCTTGCCCTGGCGGCGGTCTGTGACCTGCGCGTCGCGGCCCGGTCGGCGCGGTTCGGCGTCCCGATCGCGCGCACGCTCGGCAACTGCCTGTCCATGAACAGCATGTCGGTGCTCGTCGGACGGCTCGGACCGGCGCGCGCACTCGACATGCTGCTGCGGGCCAAGCTGCTCGACGCCGAGGAGGCGCACAGCGCCGGCTTCGTGGCGGAGCTGTGCGACGACGACGCGTTCGACGCGACCGTGAAGGACGTCGTCGGGACACTGCTGTCGCACGCGCCGCTGACGATGTGGGCGTCGAAGGTGGCCTGCGCGCGGCTACGCCGCGCCACTATCCCCGACGGGGACGACGTGGTGTCGCGTGCGTTCAGCAGCCGCGACTTCCACCGCGCCGTCGCCGCCTTCGGGTCGGGGCAGCGGCCGACCTGGGAGGGCGCTTGACCTGGGCGACGTAGGCTCGACCAGCCCGCTGCCACTCGCACGGGCTGACCACTCGTCGGCGTGACGGGAGGGATGATGTCGGTTCCGATCCAGCCGGGAAAGCCGGCCCGGGCGAGCGGCGTGCAGTCGCTGGACCGCGCGTTCGACCTGCTGGAGCTGATGGCCGCCGCCGGGGGTGAGGTCGCCTTGAGCCAGCTCGCGGCCTCCTCCGGGCTTCCGGTGCCGACGATCCACCGGCTGATCCGCACGCTGGTCGCGTCGGGCTACGTCCTGCAGCTCCCTTCGCGCCGGTACGCCCTCGGCCCGCGGCTGATCGGCCTCGGCGAGAGCGCCTCCCGGACCGTTGACGCGTGGGCGGGCCCGCACCTGCTCGCCCTGGCCGAGGCCAGTGGCGAGACGGCGAACCTCGCGATGCTCGACGGGGAAATGGTCGTCTACGTGGCGCAGGCGCCGTCATCCCGTCACACGATGCGAATGTTCACCGAGGTGGGCCGCCGCGTCTACGCGCACTGCACGGGTGTCGGGAAGGCCCTTCTTGCCCAGCTCCCCGAGAGCGAGGTACGCCGCCTCGTCGCGGCCGCGGGCATGCCGGCCAGGACGGAGCACACGATCACCGACGTCGGTCGGCTGCTGGAGGAGCTCGCCCGGGTGAGCAGTCAGGGCTTCGCCGTCGACGACGGCGAGCAGGAGCCGGGAGTCCGGTGCGTCGCCGTGGCGGTCCCGGGCAGCCCGACGTCAGCGGTCTCGGTGTCGGGTCCGGCGAGCCGGCTCACCCACGAGGCCGTCGGGT
>JBOGDX010000410.1:0-3377 GCA_050743225.1 Actinomycetes bacterium
GGCCTCCGACGCCCGGCGCAGCCAGGTCCGCACGGTGGACCGGTCCGAGCGCGTTCGGACGTACAACTTCCCGGAGAACCGCATCGCCGACCACCGCGTCAACTACAAGGCGCACAACCTCGACGCGGTCCTCGACGGCGATCTCGACCCGGTGCTTCAGGCCCTGGTGGACGCCGACACGGCGGCCAAGCTGGCGCTGGCCGCGGGTCCGTGACGACCTTGCGGGGAGGGCTCGCCGCCGCCACCGCGCGGCTCGCCGCCGCCGGGGTGCCGTCCCCGCGGTACGACGCCGAGGAGCTCGCCGCGTTCTCGCTCGGGATCGAGCGTCGCGACCTCTGGCGTCATGACGAGCCAGGGGCGCATTTCGAGACGTACGTCGGGCGCCGGGCTGGCCGCGAGCCGCTGCAGCACATCACCGGCCGCGCGTACTTCCGTCATCTCACCCTGGCGGTCGGCCCGGGAGTGTTCGTACCCCGACCCGAGACCGAGGTCGTGGCCGGGGCGGCGATCGCGGCCGCACGGGCGCTGCCGGAGCCCGTGGTCGTGGACCTGGGCACCGGGTCCGGCGCGATCGCGCTCGCCGTCGCCGACGAGGCCCCGCACGCGACGGTGCACGCAGTCGAGGCCGACCCGGTCGCGCACTCCTGGGCCGCCCGCAACTGCGCCGGCACGGCCGTGGACCTGAGGCACGGCGACATGGCGGATGCCTTCGCCGACCTGGACGGGACGGTCGACGTGGTCGTGAGCAACCCGCCCTACATCCCCGTCGGCGCACAGGTCCGCGACCCCGAGGTGGCGGCGCACGACCCTGCGGTTGCCCTGTGGTCCGGAGCGGACGGCCTCGACGCGGTGCGGGTCGTCGAACGGGTGGCAGCGCGGCTGCTACGCCCGGGTGGGACCGTCGTGGTCGAGCACGCCGACCTGCAGGGTCGGTCGGCACCCGCGATCCTCACTCTGGCCGGCGGCTGGTCCGACGTGCGCGACCACGTCGACCTGGCCGGTCGCGACCGCTACCTGGTCGCGACGCGGGGGTGCGACTGATGGCGTGGATCCGCCGGTTCGACATGTCGGTGCCCGATGAGCGCAGCGCCGGGATCGAGCAGGCGACCGACGCGGTCCGTCGGGGCGAGCTCGTGGTCCTGCCGACGGACACGGTCTACGGCCTGGGCGCGGACGCGTTCACCCCGGACGCGGTGGCCGCTCTGATCGCCGCGAAGGGACGAGGCAGGGACATGCCGGTGCCGGTGCTCGTCGGCTCCCCGCGCACCCTCGACGGCATCGCCACGCGCCTCTCGCAGACCGCCCGCGACCTTGTCGAGGCGTTCTGGCCGGGCGGGCTCACCGTCGTCGCACGGGCGCAGCCGACCCTGCGGTGGGACCTGGGCGACACCGGTGGCACCGTCGCGGTGCGCATGCCGCTGCACCCGGTGGCGATCGAGCTGCTGCGAGCCACGGGTCCGATGGCGGTGAGCAGCGCCAACCGCACCGGCAAGCCGCCGGCCACGACCGCCGACGAGGCGGTGGAGCAACTCGGCGACGTGGTCTCGGTCTACCTCGACGGCGGGCCGTCGGGCGAGCCGGTCCCGTCCACCATCGTCGACGTGACCGGTGACGTGCCACGGCTGCTGCGAGCGGGCGTGGTGAGCGAGCGGAGCCTGCGTGAGGTGGCGGGCGAGCTCTTGACGGAGCCGTACAGTGAGCCGTCATGAGGCCCCGTGAGCGCGCAGCCGGTGGCGCACCCTTCTGGGGCCCGGACTTCGTGGCCCTGCAGGAGCAGGACCCGGACATCGCGAGCGTCGTGCTCGGGGAGCTAGAGCGGATCCGCGGTGGCCTGCAGCTCATCGCGAGCGAGAACTTCACCTCGCCCGCCGTGCTGGCCGCCCTCGGCTCCACGCTGTCGAACAAGTACGCCGAGGGCTACCCCGGCCGCCGCTACTACGGCGGGTGCCACGAGGTCGACCGCGCCGAGGAGATCGGCATCGCCCGGGCCAAGGAGCTGTTCGGCTCGCCGGGCACCGACCTGCACGCCAACCTCCAGCCGCACTCGGGCGCCAGCGCCAACCTCGCCGCGTACGCCGCGCTCGTGCAGCCGGGCGACACGGTGCTGGCGATGTCACTGCCGCACGGCGGTCACCTGACGCACGGCAGCAAGGTCAGCTTCTCCGGCACGTGGTTCTCACCGGTGGCCTACACGGTGCGCCGCGACACCGAGCTGATCGACTTCGACGAGGTGCGCGACCTCGCGCTCCAGCACCGACCGAAGATGATCATCGCGGGGGCGACCGCCTACCCGCGGCTCATCGACTTCGCGCGGTTCCGCGAGATCGCCGACGAGGTCGGCGCCTGGCTGATGGTGGACGCCGCGCACTTCATCGGGCTGGTGGCCGGCGGAGCGATCCCGTCGCCGGTTCCCTACGCCGACGTCGTGACCTTCACGACCCACAAGGTGCTGCGTGGGCCCCGTGGGGGAATGGTGGTCTGCCGGCCGGAGCTGGCCAAGCGCATCGACAAGGCGGTGTTCCCGTTCTCTCAGGGCGGCCCGCTGATGCATGCCGTCGCGGCCAAGGCAGTGGCGCTGAAGGAGTGCCTGCAGCCGGCCTACCGCGACTACGCCCACCAGGTGGTGGCCAACGCGCAGGCGCTGGCGCACGCGCTCGAGGCGGAAGGGATGCGACCGGTCGCGGGTGGGACGGACACCCACCTCGCGCTGCTCGACCTTCGCGTCCTGGGGGTGACGGGCGCGGACGCCGAGCGGCGCTGCGACGCGGCCCGCATCACGCTGAACAAGAACGCGATCCCCTACGACCCGCAGCCGCCGATGACCGGGTCCGGCATCAGGGTGGGTACTCCGGCGGTCACGACCCAGGGGATGACCGAGACGGCCATGAAGGAGGTGGCGGTGCTCATCGGCCGTGCCGTGCGCGACGCCGACGGCTCCGCCGCAGGGGAGGTCGCCGAGGCGGTCTCCTCCCTGGTCGGGCGCCATCCGGCGTACGCCCGGCCCGTCTGACGCGGGCGTTGCGTGCGCGAGTACCTGCTCACGGCGGTGGTTGCCGCAGCCGTCACCTACCTGCTGACCCCGGTCGCCCGGCGCATCGCGCTGCGGTGGGGCGCGATGACGCCGGTCCGCGACCGCGACGTGCACGCCATCCCCACTCCCCGCCTGGGCGGCATCGCGATGATGGGCGGCTTCGCTGCGGCGATGCTGGTGTCCTACAGCCTGCCGTTCCTCGGGCCACGGCTGGCTGAGCGCGGGGAGATCCCCGCAGTGCTCTCGGGCGCGTTCCTCGTCTGCCTGCTCGGGGTGGCCGACGACCGCTGGGAGCTCGACGCCGTCACCAAGCTCGCCGGTCAGGTCCTCGCGGCCGGCGTCATGG
>JBOGDX010000411.1:0-3367 GCA_050743225.1 Actinomycetes bacterium
CGTTCGACCAGGTCCGCTGTCACGGCCGACGACTGTATCGGCGGGGGTGACGTCGCCGCTGAATAGGCTCGGGCCGTGCCGTCGCTCCAGGAGCTCGCGCAGTCGCGCACGGACCTCTCGGTCGAGGACCTCGACTGGCTGCACCTGCTGGTGGCCGACTGGCAGCTGCTGGCCGACCTGTCCTTCGCCGACCTGCTGCTGTGGCTGCCGCTGCGCGACGGGGCCGGGTTCCTCGCGGCGGCGCAGATGCGCCCCACGACCGGCCCGACCGCCTACCACGATGACGTGGTCGGGACCGTCGCCGCGCACGGGCGACGTCCGCAGCTGGACCGGGCCTACGAGGAGCAGCGGATCTGCCGCGAACGTGACCCGGACTGGCCCGGTGACGTGCCGGTGCGCGAGGAGACCATCCCCGTCGTGCGAGCCGGGCGGGTGGTCGCCGTGGTCAGCCGCCACACGAACCTGGCGGCCGCGCGGACGCCGAGCCGGCTCGAGCTCACCTACCTTCGTACGGCAGACGACTTGGCCGTCATGGTCGCCCAGGGCCGCTTCCCGGTGCCCGGCGCCGAGCACCAGGTTGCCCTCGCGCCGCGTGTGGGGGACGGGCTGATCCGCCTCGACGCGGCCGGCCTGGTCACCTTCGCCAGCCCGAACGCGGTGTCGGCCTACCGCCGGCTGGGTCTGACCGCCGACCTGGCGGGTACCCATCTCGGCGACGAGACGGCGCGGCTCGCCCGCCGGGGTGGGCGGACGCAGCCGGTCGACGAGGCGCTGTCGATGGTGGTGAGCGGGTGGGCCGCCCGGGAGGCGGAGGTCGAGGCGGGCGGAACGACGGTGCGGTTGCGAGTGATCCCGCTGACGCCGCACGGCGTTCGCACCGCCGCGCTGGTGCTGTGCCGCGACGTCACCGAGGTGCGGCGCCGGGAGCGTGAGCTGGTGGGAAAGGACGCCACCATCCGGGAGATCCACCACCGGGTGAAGAACAACCTGCAGACGGTGGCCGCCCTGCTCCGACTGCAGGACCGGAGGCTGGGCGAGTCGGACGCCACCGCCCGCTCCGCGTTGCGGGAGGCGGAGCGGCGGATCGGCTCGATTGCCCTGGTGCACGAGACGCTGGCCCGGACGGCAGAGGACGGCGTGGCCTTCGACGAGGTCGCCGACCGGGTCGCCCGGATGGTGGGGGAGCTGGGGGCGGGCGCGGTCGACGTGACGCGGGAGGGCAGCTTCGGGTTGCTCGAGCCGGAGGTGGCCACCCCGCTGGCACTGGTCCTGGTCGAGCTGGTGCAGAACGCGGTCGAGCACGGGCTCGGTCCCGGGGGCGGGCGGGTGCGGGTCAGCGTCGTGACCGAGCCCGCACTGCTGCGGGTTGCGGTCGTGGACGGGGGCTCCGGCCTCCGGCCGGGGTTCGACGTCCGGACGGATGGGGGCCTCGGCCTGCAGATCGTGCGGACGCTCGTCGAGGCGGAGCTCGGCGGGGAGATCCGACTGGGTGTGGGCGACGACGGCGGTACGCGGGTCGAGATCTGCGTTCCGCGCCCCCGACCAGGCTGACCCGCGGGCCCGCAGCCGCCTCGTGGCCTCGGGGCCGGCGGCGCACGCGGAGAGGGCCCCATGCGGACGTGCCGGGGCCCTCTCGGGAAGCGTGGATGGGCTCAGTTCATGCGGGTCGTTGGGTCAGCCAGTACGGGCTCGGTTGCGCGCGGTGCGCCGCTTGAGCGCGCGGCGCTCGTCCTCGCTCATGGCACCCCAGACTCCGGCGTCCTGGCCAGACTCGAGCGCCCACTGCAGGCAGGTGTCCACCACCTCGCAGCGACGGCAGACGGCTCGGGCTTCCTCGATCTGCAGCAGGGCTGGCCCGGTGTTGCCGATCGGGAAGAACAGCTCGGGGTCCTCGTCACGGCAGGCTGCGCGGTGCCGCCAGTCCATGCGTGTCGCTCCTCGTGGTTGTCGTGCGCGGGCGGGGTCCCCGTGCCTTGTGAAACGGTTCACGAGCGATCCCGCGGGCCACCGAGGCCGTGAAGGCCCCGGATTCCGCCCCGTGGGATGCCGGGCGTGCTTTACCCCGGGAGCACGCTCGGTGAAACCAGTAATTTCAACCCTGGCAAAGTAATCGCCCCGTTGCAAGGCTCCTCATGCACGTTTTCGCCGTTCCGAGGTGGCTTTGGTCACAGCCACGAACACCCGCAAATCGGGTCAGATCAGCACGGTCAGTGCAGACGGCACGGCTCGGAAGGTCAGCTCGGTCACCTCGCCGAGGGCCTCACCGTCGACCTGCGCTGCCACCGGGCGGACCGCCCGCAGGGTCAGCTCGGCCAGGTCGTGCTCGCGGTGGACGGCCCGTGCCGAGTGGCTGGTGCGGCCCGCCAGCAGCCGCCGGACCTCCGCCAGCGTCCCCGCCGTCCGCAGGCGGGTCAGCGCGTAGACGTCCAGGCCGGTGTCGAAGCTGGCGTCGGGCGAGGTGAGCAGTGGCCGGTCGCCGAGAAAGGTCCACGGCGCCGTGTTGGCCACGATCGCCAGGTGGACCCCGGAGACCGGCTCGGCCCCCGGCCGGTACATCGTCAGGGCGGGGTGGCGGCGATCGGTCGAGAGGAAGAACTGCCGCAGCGCCGCACGGACGTAGTCACCGGAGGTGGGTGGCCGCTCGACGCCGCGGTCGCGCCGGACCCGGTCCACCCGCGCGACCACCTCGGCGTCCCAGCCCATCCCGGCGTTGAACGTGAACCACCGGCCGCCCGCCTGCCCCAGGCCGACCTGCCGGCTGCGGCCGGCGCGCAGCGCAGCGAGCAATGCTCCGGTCGCCTCCACAGGGTCCCGGGGCAGGCCCAGGGCCCGCGCGAAGACGTTCGTGCCGCCACCCGGGACGACCGCCAGGGCCGGCGCGGACGGGTGCGGCCCCTCCGCCAGCAGCCCGTTGACGACCTCGTTCACCGTCCCGTCGCCGCCCAGGACGACCACCAGGTCTATGCCGTCGGTCCGGGCCTGCGAGGCCAGCGCGGTCGCGTGGCCGCGGTGGCTGGTGTGGGTGAGGTCGACCTTGATATCGCCGTCGAGCGCGCTGGCCAGCACCTCACGGCTGCGAGCCGAGGTCGTGGTGGCGACGGGGTTGACCACCAGGAGCGCCCTCATGGGACTGCATCGTAGTGCGGGGGCCGGCCCGGGATAGGTTTCCGAGCCGTGCCTCGCGACCGTGCCTACGCCACTGCGGCGACGCTGCGCGCGTGTGCCGGGCTGGTGGCTCTCCAGGCCGCGGGGCTGGTGGCGGTCACTGTCTTCTTCGCCGTGGAGATCGTCGTGGCCACGGCCGACGACCGGGCCCGGGCTGCGGTGGCGGCCCTGCTGGCGCTCGTCGCCGCGCTCGGCCTGGGGC
>JBOGDX010000412.1:0-3361 GCA_050743225.1 Actinomycetes bacterium
GTTCCAGTACCGCGCACAAGGCACTGCGCAGGACATTGGTCGAGGACCATAAGCTCGACGCCGTCGTGAAGCTCCCGTCCGGTGTCTTCCGCCCGTACGCCGGGGTTTCTACCGCGATCCTCTTCTTCACCAAGACGAACTCCGGCGGCACCAACGACGTGTGGTTCTACGACGTCCGGGCCGACGGGTTCAGCCTCGACGACAAGCGCAACCCGGTCGAGGCCAACGACATTCCCGACGTCCTCGCCCGCTGGCAGAACCGCGACGAAGAGAAGGACCGCTCTCGCACCGCGCAGTCTTTCCTCGTGCCGAAGGCCGACATCGTCGCCCAGGCCTACGACCTCTCGCTGAACCGCTACAAGGAGCTCGTCCACGACGCGATCGAGCACCGGGCTCCGCTCGACATTATCGCCGACATCGAGACCCTCGAAGACGAGATCGCCAACGGCCTCGCCGAGTTGAAGGCGATGCTCTCATGACGACGACGGTAACCCTTGGCGAGGTTGCGGACTGGGGCAGTGGCGGTACGCCGAAGCGCGGCGTCGCCGAGTATTTTGGTAATGGGACGCCCTGGCTTTCCATCACCGACCTCAATGATGGCGTCGTAATGAGTGCCAAGGAGTCGCTGACCCCGTCTGGTATCGCCAACAGCTCGGCAAAGGCCGTCCCTCCGGGAACCATCTTCATCGCAATGTACGGTTCGATCGGCAAGTTGGGAATCGCCGGCACAACGATGGCAACCTCCCAAGCCATCGCGTTCGCCAAGCCCAAGGACGACGTCGTAGACAGTCGTTTTCTGTTCCACTACCTGCTTGCGCAGCGACCCAAGTTGCAGGCACTCGGGCGTGGCGGAACTCAAATGAACATCGGCCAAGCCGATCTCAAAGCTTGGCCGATCCCTCTTCCAGCCCTCTCCGAGCAGCGCCGTATCGCCGCGATCCTCGACCACGCCGACGGCCTCCGCACCCGGCGCCGCCAAGTCCTCGCCCACCTCGACGCGCTCACCCAGTCGATCTTCAACGACATGTTTGCCGGCCCCCCGGCGACATCGACCGTCGAGGCGGAGGCGTCGCTGATACGCACCGGACCCTTCGGTAGCCAGCTCCTGCACAGCGAATTCGTCGATGAAGGGATCGCAGTTCTCGGCCTCGACAACGTCGTTGGCAACGAATTCCGCTGGGGCGAGCGTCGCTTCATCACCCCGGCCAAGTACGAGAAGCTAAAGCGCTACACCGTCAGCCCTGGCGACGTCCTCATTAGCATCATGGGCACGACCGGCCGGTGCGTCGTAGTCCCCGACGACATCCCAACCGCCATCAACACGAAGCACATATGTGCGATCACCCCTGACTCCACGCACCTCGACTCAGCCTTTCTGCGCGCGGCCTTCCTTTGGCACCCCGAGTCGCGTGCCCACCTGCTGCGCCAGACCAAGGGTTCGATCATGGACGGCCTGAACATGGGCATCATCAAGGCGATGCCGATCCCCGTACCTCTACTTTCGCGACAGCAAGAGTTCGCAGCCAGGGCACGACAAGTGACCGATGCGCGCGACCGCGTGGCTCTCGCTAGCAGGTCCGACGACGAGCTATTTGCTTCCCTCCAGTCCCGCGCCTTCCGCGGCGAACTCTGAGAGTCACCGGCGTGTCCAGTCGTGAGTTCAAGCCGGTCATCGACGATCTTTGGTCCGCGTTCGCGGAGATCGGCATCGAAGACGGGTACGACATCGTCGCTCAAGCCACGCTGCTTCTCGCTGTGCGTCGCCTCGACGTCCTCCACACCGCTGCGGAGCGCAAGGCTCGTGTCACTGATGTCCCCATAGACAACCCGATATTCGATGCCGAGACTGAGGAACTTCGCTGGTCACGGCTGAAGAACACCGATCCCGCGAAGATGTTCGGCCTCTTCGAATCCAAGGTCGTTCAGTTTGTGCGTGAGCGCGGCGGGACTTTCGCCGACGCGGTGTTCACGATTCCGTCGCCGAGCGCGCTGAGCAGATTGGTCGACCTCGTCGACAAGGTTCCCTATGCCGACCCAAACAGCAATGGCGCAGTCTACGAGTACCTGATCTCGAAGATCACGACCAAGAACAGCAGTGGCGGTTTCCCGACCCCACGGCACCTCATCAACCTTATGATCAAGATGGTGGCGCCGCAGCCCAGCGATATCATCGCTGACCCGGCAAGCGGGTCTGGAGGCTTCCTCATCGCTGCCGCCAACCACCTGCGCGAGCACCATCCCGACCTGCTGCTCGCGAATGAATCGCGGACGCATTTCCACCATGCACTCTTGCATGGCGTCGACAACGACCCCGCCTTTGCCCGCATGTCCACCATAAACCTGCTGTTGCACGGCGTCGAGAATCCGGACGTGCAACGCCGCGACTCGCTCGCGCCCTGGCCGGACGACCGCGGTGGCTACTCCCTCGTGCTCACGAATCCACCATTCAACGGCTCTGTCGAGAAGTCCGCACTCGACATCGACCTGTTCCGCGACGTGAAGTCCACCACCAAGGCTCCCTTGTTCCTGGGTCGCGTGCTCAGTCTGCTTAAGACCGGTGGAAGGGCCGCTGTGATCGTTCCTTCGGGCGTGCTCTTTGGGGAGAAGAAGGCACAAGTCGCGCTGCGCAAGACGCTCATCGATAACCACAAGCTCGATGCGGTCATCCGCGTGCCGCCCGCCTCCTACGAGCCCTTCTCTTCGACCCAGACCGCCGTCCTGTTCTTCACCAAGATTGGTGTCGGCAGCACGGACCGAGTGTGGTTCTACGACATCCGCGCCGACGGGCGCTCGCTTGACAAGAAGCGCGCCCCTGTCGTGGACAACGACTTGCCCGATCTACTTGACCGGTGGTCGACCATCGGCGACCCGCAGAGTCCTGAGTTGCAGCGCACGAGGATGGATCAGAGCTTCTTCGTCCCCCGTGACGAGATCGCGGCGAACAACTACCTACTCACTCTCAGTAGCTATCAGGAAGTTCCCGATGACTCGGCTCCGACCCGGCCGCCGACAGACATTCTCGCGGACATCCGCACTCTCAACTCTGAGATTGAGAAGGACCTCGCGGTGATCGAGGAGTTGCTCGGTGAAGAATCGCCAGAAGCCGTGCAGATCATTCGGCAGGATGAACCCCGTGGGTAACTTCGACTTCGTCCGACAGACGCTGCCGTCACTGCACGACGATTGCGCCCGGGCGGAGTCTTACCTGTCGTCGGACCCGCGCTCGGCGTGCTTCTACAGCCGCCGGGTGGTCGAGGAGCTCGTCGGCTATCTCTACGACGTCCTCTCGCTGCCCATCCCCTACCGCGACGACCTCGCAGCGAAGATCAAGGACGCTGCGTTCAAGTCCAAGGTGCCGCAG
>JBOGDX010000413.1:0-3334 GCA_050743225.1 Actinomycetes bacterium
CCCTGGGCCCGGACCATCCGCCGCCACACGTCCATGGCCGTGCCGTCGCCGAGCCGGGCGGCCGGGTCCTCGCCCTCGCGGCCCGCCGCGGCGAGCATCTCGCGCGCCAGCGTGAGCGTCAGCTCGACCACGTCCGGCGGCCCGCCGCCAGCGAGCACCTCGACGGACTCGCGGACCTCCAGCGCGTTGCCGGCGGTGAGCCCGAGCGGCGTCTGCATGTCGGTGAGCAGGGCGACCGTACGCACGTCATGGTCGGCGCCGAGCGCCACCATCGTGCCAGCGAGCTCACGTGCGGAGTCGATGTCCTTCATGAACGCGCCGGACCCGACCTTCACGTCCAGGACCAGGGCCCCGGTGCCCTCCGCGATCTTCTTGCTCATGATCGAGCTGGCGATCAGCGGGATGGCCTCGACGGTTCCGGTGACGTCGCGCAGCGCGTAGAGCTTCTTGTCCGCGGGCGCCAGGTCGTCGCTGGCGGCGCAGATCACAGCACCCACGTCGCGCAGCTGGGCGAGCATCTCGTCCCGGGTCAGCGTGGCCCGCCATCCGGGGATCGACTCGAGCTTGTCCAGCGTCCCGCCGGTGTGGCCGAGCCCCCGACCGGACAGCTGGGGGACGGCGGCGCCGCACGCGGCGACGAGCGGAGCCAGCGGCAGGGTGATCTTGTCGCCGACGCCGCCGGTCGAGTGCTTGTCGGTCGTGGGTCGCCCGCCGAGCCCGTCGCTGGGAAAAGACATCCGGACCCCCGAGGCGATCATCGCGTCGGTCCATCGCGCGATCTCGCGCCGGTCCATGCCGTTGAGCAGGATCGCCATGGCCAGCGCCGACATCTGCTCGTCGGCGACCTCGCCGCGGGTGTAGGCCGCGATCACCCAGTCGATCTGCTCGTCGGTCAGCTGCTGCCGGTCGCGCTTGGCACGGATGACGTCGACCGCGGAGAACGTGGTCACGCGGGAGCCCTCCGCGACACCAGGTCGTCGGGGCCGAACGCGTCGGGGAGCACGTCGCCCAGCGGGCGCACCCCGCGCACCGTCTCCAGCAGCATGTCGGGTCCGCCGTTCTCCCACAGCAGCTGACGGCAGCGGCCGCACGGCATCAGCGGCGCGCCGTGCGCGTCGACGCACACCACCGCGACCAGGCGGCCTCCGCCGGTCGCGTGCAGCGCCGACACCAGGCCGCACTCGGCGCACAGCCCGAGGCCGTACGACGCGTTCTCGACGTTGCAGCCGGAGACGACCCTGCCGTCGTCGGCCAGGCCAGCGGCTCCGACCTTGAACGATGAGTACGGCGCGTAAGCGCTGGCCATGACCTCCGTCGCGGCCGCCCGCAGCGCAGCCCAGTCCGGCTCCGCCACCTCAGCCCGCCTGACCACGGCGATAGATCTGCCCGTCGGCCGCGGGCATTCGCAGCCGTTGTGAGGCGAAGGCGAGGACGAGCAGGGTCGCGACGTACGGCGTCATCCTCGTGAAGTCCTCCGCCACCACGTCGGTGGCGATGTACCAGGCCAGGAGCAGGAGGCCGAACAGACCAGCCGTTACTGCCGTCCGCCGGGTGCCTTCCCGCAGCTGCCACAGCGCGAGGGCGAGCACGAGCACCGCGACGACCAGCAGCAGCGCGTGCACCGACTCCCCACCGCGGCGCAGCTGGAGCGCGTTCGTGTAGCCGAACAGGCCTGCTCCGGCCCCCAGGCCGCCGGGGCGCCAGTTGCCGAAGATCATGGCGGCGAGGCCGATGTATCCGCGGCCGCCGGTCTGCCCGTCCTGGTAGGTGCTCGACGCGACGATGGCCAGGAACGCCCCACCCAGCCCGGCCAGCGCGCCCGACGTGATCACGGCGTAGTACTTGTAGCGGTAGACGTTGACACCGAGGGTCTCGGCCGCCGATGGGCTTTCCCCGCAGGATCGCAGGCGCAGGCCGAACACCGTGCGCCACAGGACGAAGTAGGTGAGGACGAACAGGGCCACCGCGATGATCGTCAGCGTGTTGACGTTGACCGTCAGGGACCGCACCACCGCCGCCAGGTCGGAGATCAGGAACCAGTCCTTCGCCTCGAGATCGCCGAGGGGGTCCCGGATGCCCGGGATCGAGAGCGAGGGCATGTCGTCGATGTCCGGCGAGCGGGTCTCCGAGCCTCCGGGCTTGCCGGAGAAGGCGACTGCGGCGAGATACTGGGTCGCTCCAAGCGCCAGGATGTTGATCGCGACACCGCTCACGATGTGATCCACCCCGAAGGTCACGGTCGTGAAGGCGTGCAGCAGACCGCCCAGTGCGCCCAGCGCGACGCCGCCGAGCACCCCGGCCCAGGGGCCCCATTGCCAGCCGAAGAACCCGGCGCCCCAGGTCCCGAGGATCATCATCCCCTCGAGGCCGATGTTCACGACGCCGGCCCGCTCCGACCAGAGGCCACCCAGCCCCGCGAGGCCGATCGGCACCGCGAGCGCGAGCGACGCGTTCAACGCGCCGGACGAGGAGATGTCGTCCGCTCCGGTGATGACGCGCACGGCTGACAGGAAGACGAGGCCGAGCGCGATCCCGATCAGGATCAGGGGCCAGCGACGGCGAGGCGTGCCGGCCGGGGCCCTCTGGCGTGTGTCGGGCGAGGGGATCACGCTCACGCCGGCACCCCCTCGGCCTGGACCGGCTCGTGCAGCTCCCTGGCGACCCGGCGTTGCTCCTGGGTCACCCGGTAGCGGCGCACGACCTCGTAGGCGATGACGACCGCCAGCACGACGATGCCCTGCATGATGGTCACGATCTCGCTGGAGACGTCGGCGATGATCTGCAACGGGTTCGCTGCGACGTCGAGGAACGCGAACAACGCCGCCCCCACAGCGATGCCGAGAGGATGGTTGCGCCCCAGCAGTGCGATCGCGATCCCGATGAAGCCCAGCCCGGCCGGGAAGGTCTGGCTGTAGGTGTACGCCTGTCCGAGCAGCTCGGGCAGGCCCACCAGGCCGGCGAAGGCCCCGGAGATGAGCATCGCCGTGAGGATCATCCGCTTGACGTTGACACCGCTGGCCAGGGCCGCGGACTCGGAGTGACCCGTTGCGCGCAGGTCGAAGCCGAAGCGGGTGCGGTTGAGCAGGACGGAGTACGCGACACCGGCGATGACCGCCAGCACGACGAGGCCGTAGACCTTCTGCGTCGAGTCGGGGATAAGCGAGATACCCGGTATCCGCGCGCTCTCCGGGATCGGCTTGGTTCCGATGTTGTTGCTGCCCGCTATCGGGACGGACACCTCGCGCAGCATGTAGGCGACCAGGCTGGTCGCGATCGCGTTCAGCATGATGGTCGAGATGACCTCGCTGACTCCACGCGTGACGCGGAGCAGGCC
>JBOGDX010000414.1:0-3324 GCA_050743225.1 Actinomycetes bacterium
CCTGGGTGGCAACGGCGCCGGCGACCAGATCGACGGCATCCGCGGTGCCGTCGACGAGCTGCGGCGCGTCGGGCCCGGCGACATCCTGGTGTTCCTCAGCGGCGAGCGCGAGATCCGCGACACGGCCACCGCGCTCAACGACGCCGGGCTGCCCGACACCGAGGTGCTGCCGCTCTACGCCCGGCTGTCGGCGGCCGAGCAGCACCGGGTCTTCCAGCGCCACCGCGGCCGCCGGATCGTGCTGGCGACCAACATCGCGGAGACGTCCCTGACCGTGCCGGGCATCCGCTACGTTGTCGACCCCGGTACGGCCCGGATCTCCCGCTACAGCCAGCGGCTCAAGGTACAGCGGCTTCCGATCGAGCCGGTCTCCCAGGCGTCGGCCGACCAGCGCGCCGGCCGCTGCGGCCGTACCTCCGACGGCATCTGCATCCGCCTCTACCCGGAGGAGGACTTCGCGAGCCGGCCGGAGTTCACCGAGCCCGAGATCCTGCGCACCAACCTCGCGTCGGTGATCCTCGCGATGACCGCGCTCGGGCTCGGGGACATGGCCAGGTTCCCGTTCGTCGAACCGCCGGACAATCGGCAGGTCAAGGACGGCATCGCCCTGCTCGAGGAGCTCGGGGCGCTGGACCGTGCCGCGGGCGACCCACGCCGACGGCTGACCGACGTCGGCCGCCGGCTCGCACGGCTGCCCATCGACCCGCGCCTTGGCCGGATGGTCATCGAGGCCGACCGCAACGGCTGCGTCCCTGACGTGCTCGTCATCGCCGCCGCGCTGTCCATCCAGGACCCTCGAGAACGGCCCGTCGAGAAGCAGCAGGCCGCCGACGCCATGCACCGTCGATTCGCCGACGACCGGTCCGACTTCCTGGCCTACCGCAACCTGTGGGCGTACGTGCGGGAACAGCAGAAGGCGTTGTCCGGCAACGCCTTCCGCCGGATGTGCAAGGCCGAGTTCCTGCACTACCTCCGCATCCGCGAGTGGCAGGACCTGGTCGCGCAGCTGCGGCAGGTCACCCGGTCGCTGGGCATCGCGGCGACCGGTGAGGTCGGCGCCCGCGATGACGACCCGAAGCCGGTGCACCTCTCGCTGCTCGCGGGCCTGCTGTCGCACATCGGGACGTGGGACCCGGACAAGCGGGAGTACGTCGGCGCACGCGGCGCGCGCTTCGCCCCCTGGCCGGGATCGGCCTTGTTCAGGAAGTCATCTCGCTGGGTGATGGCGGGCGAGCTCGTGGAGACATCCCGGCTGTGGGGGCGCGACCTGGGCAGGATCGAGCCGGAGTGGGCGGAGCCGCTGGCCGAGCACCTCGTCAAGCGCTCGTACAGCGAGCCGCACTGGTCCGCCAAGCACGGCGCCGTGATGGCGTACGAGAAGGTCATGCTCTACGGCGTACCGCTGGTCACGTCGCGGCGGGTCGCCTACGGCCGGATCGACCCGGAGGTCTCCCGCGACCTGTTCATCCGGCACGCGCTGGTGCAGGGCGAGTGGCGCACTCATCACGCGTTCTTCCACGCCAACCGGAAGCTGCTCGAGGACGTCGAGGAGCTCGAGCACCGGGCCAGGCGCCGCGACATCCTCGTCGACGACGAGACGCTCGTCGCCTTCTACGACGAGCGCGTCCCGGCGGACGTCGTGTCGGCCCGGCACTTCGACGCGTGGTGGAAGTCGGCCCACCGGAAGGCACCGGGCCTCCTCACGTTCGACCCGCAGATGCTGGTGCGCGACGAGGCAATGCGGGTGGAGCACGACGACTACCCGGACGTCTGGCCGCAGGGCGACCTGGCACTGCCGTTGACCTACCAGTTCGAGCCGGGCACGGACGCCGACGGCGTCACCGTGCACGTGCCGCTCGCCGCCCTCAACCGGGTGACGGCCGACGGGTTCGACTGGCAGGTCCCCGGTCTCCGTCAGGAGCTCGCGACGGCGCTCATCAAGTCGCTACCCAAGGACCTTCGCCGCAGCTTCGTGCCCGCACCGGACACGGCGCGCGAGGTGCTCGCCCGCATCGGCGACCGGGCGGGCCGTCGGCAGCTGACCGACGAGATGGCGGACGACCTGCGCCGAGCGACCGGAGTCGTCGTGCGCCGTGACGACTGGGACCTGGACCGGGTGCCCGCGCACCTGCGCGTCACCTTTCGGGTCGAGGACGATGCAGGCACCGCCGTCGACGAGGGCAAGGACATCGAGTCGCTACGGGAGCGTCTGGCGCCGACGGTGCGCCGGACCGTCGCGCGAGCGGCCGCCGACGTGGAGCGCGGCGGGCTGACTTCTTGGTCCTTCGGCGACCTGCCGCCGACGTTCGAGCGGGAGCATGACGGCCATCGGGTCAAGGGGTTCCCCGCCCTCGTCGACGAGGGGACGTCGGTCGCCCTCCGGGTGCTCGGCTCGGCCGCGGAACAGGAACGCGAGACCAGGCGAGGCACCCGCCGGTTGCTGACGCTGACTATCCCGTCGCCGGTGAAGCACGTCGTCGGCCGGCTGGACAACGCCAGCAAGCTGGCTCTCGGTCACAACCCGCACGGCTCGGTGCCGGCACTGCTCGGCGACTGCGTCGACGCCGCCGTCGACTCGCTGACGGCCCGACAGGACGGGCGGGTGACGACGGCCGAGGCGTTCGAGCGGCTTCGCGACGTGGTGCGGGCAGAGCTTCCCGATGCGGCGTACGACGTGGTCCGGACCGTCGCCGACATCCTGGGCGCCGCGCACGAGGTGGCGGGGCGGGTCAGCGGCCCGGCCGCGCCGTCGGTCAGCGCCTCGTTCGCCGACGTGCGCGAGCAGTTGGCCCGGCTGGTGCGACCCGGTTTCGTCACGGCAACAGGTCGTGACCGGCTGCCTGATGTCCGGCGGTACCTGCGCGCGATGCAGCTGCGCGTCGACTCCCTGCCGCACGGCGCGCCCCGCGACCAGCAGCGGCTGGGCGAGGTCCGTCAGGTGCAGGCGGATGTCGACGAGTGGCTGCGGAACCTCTCGCCGACCAGGCGCACGGACCTCGACGTGCGGGCGGTCCCGTGGATGGTGGAGGAGCTGCGGGTCAGCCTGTTCGCGCAACGCGTCGGCACCCCGTCGCCGATCTCGGCGAAGCGCATCTACCGGGCGATGGACACCCTCGACCCCTGAGCCCGCCAACAGCCGCGCAGATCCGGGGTCGAGTCAGGGTCGGTCCCGGATGTGGACCAGGGACCGGGGCACGCATGCTCGACGGGTCAGAACCGAACACCCACCAAGAGAGACCTCGACGTGAACGACATCCGTGACACCTTCCGCCATCAGGGGCTGGTCCGACCGCGAGAGGGCCGCGTCCTGGCCGGCGTCTGCGC